>CAVCCE010000032.1:0-9419 GCA_963600555.1 Duodenibacillus sp. | reverse complement strand
TTTGTTAATTCCTCCTACACTTAAATATTCACGTGTTTTTGAGGAATTCCAAAAATTTGTTAAAAAAAGATACAACAGTTATTGTGCTGTTGTATCTTCTGTTTCTTTGACTTTGATTTCTTCGCCAGTATCTGGATCTGTCACAGTTGTATAGTTCTTTAGTGAGGAATCAGGTGTTGTAATACCTTTTCGATAATGGAAATAATCGGTTTGATAGATCATTAATGAGATATTGAAGGCATTATTTACCTTTGTTGTCATATTTGATACATAGGTATCACTGACTTCTGCGTCTTCATCTGTTGGCTCAAAGGTTCCGGTTGATGCGTAATAGATACCTTGATCTGTAGCCCAATCTCCATCAGGGAAATAAACGATATTTTCAGAATCAGAGAAATAATCGGTTCCTAGTAATAGTCTAGGATCATAGTTGATGTTATATAGATTCAATACTGTTGGTAAGATGTCATAAGTACTAGATACACCTGTGAAGGTTTCATCTCCAAGAATGGAAGGACAATACATAACAAGAGGTGATCTAAATTCATTCATACCAACAGAACGATCGACTGTCAAACCGCTAGAATCGATTTCTGGAGTATAATCATATAAGTAATTGATATCCATGTTCAATGGATGATGATCAGCAAAGAATACGATAGCTGTATCATCTGCTTTGCCTGCTTCTTCTAAAGCTTCTAGTAAGTATTCTAGACCTTTGTCTAATTCCATTGCTTTAGAGATGTAATGTTTTACATCTTCAGGGTAATCTGGATGTACTTTATTGATTTCATCTAAATATTTATTACCTAGTTCATCCCATGTTGTGTTGTATGGGAAATGTGTAGAAGAAGTAATGTACATTGTCATGAATTTATCTTCATTGATGTACTTGTCTGTTGTTCGCTTGAATAATTCATAATCAGACTGCCAACCAGGAATCGTATCATCATCTGTTGCGATATCAGACCAATCTTCGTAATCTTCACAATATAAGCTTTCCATCATTGTTTTACGAGGATAGAATTCATCAGTCCAGTTATGATAGGCTTGTGTTGTATATCCTGCTTGGTTGAATAGATAGAAGATGGAATTTGTCCAATCATTAGTTGAATATTCTGCATAGACATTTGTATCTCTTCTAGGAATGAGTGAAGTTTCTGAGATGAGTTCGGAATCGGAAGTTCCTGTATCAAATTTAGGCGTGTAATGATTTGAAAAATTCCAACCACTGTTCATCATTTTATATAGTGTAGGTGTGAGTTCTTCATCAATACCAATATAGTCGAATGCTTCGATCATGATATAGATCAAGTTCTTTCCTTCTAATAGACCTGTCTTATCATTGTATCCATCAATGTTGCGATTCATGAGATAGTTATCTATTGTTTGACGATCTGTATTATCATCTTCCTCAGATAATTTTTCCCATTCTGTATCATCGATTTCTCTTGTGCTATCAATTTGTTCGTATGTTTCTTCTTCTAATGTAGCTTCTTTTTCTGTAAATATCGTTGCGAGATCTCTTAGTAAGAATCTTTCAATACCATATTCACGAATAGCACTTTCTTGATAAGTTGGATAAGAATATTGTTCCCAATCTCCATAGATTGCTGTAAGGAGTAATCCTGCTTCATCTAATACAAGTGCACTTGCTAGAATGATGATCGTATTTTTCCAATTTTTTGATTTATATACATTGATATATCTTTTTTGAAGAATGAAATATCCAATCGGAATCAACAACATCAACCAATACGCAATAGGCATTTGTCGAATATATTGAAATACATAACTGACCATCGCACCTGCTAATCCACCGGCTGTCTTTAGAGTTGCATAGGAATGCATCATGTTATAGATACCTATCTGAAATAAAGCGTAGATTGGAAGAACGATACATAAGATGTTATGAATGATCTTTGCAGGTTTTAATGGTAGTAGAGATAATATCGTAGCTACGATTCCTGAAAATCCTAGGCAGAAGAGCGTGATTCGTAATAGGGATAAATCAAATGTGAATCCAAATTCAAGGATCTTAAAGATGAGTTCTGATAGTATCAATAAGATAGATAAAGAAATCATTGAGAATAAGATGAATGGGACATTCTTCTTTTTGATTTCTTTTTTATTATTGATAGAATCATTATTTTTAATTGTTTCTTCTTTGATATCAGATTCAAGAGATGTTTCTTCTTTTGTATCACTAATCGTTTCAGAAGAGATAACATCTTGGGAGGATTCTATGATTTGTTCTTTTTCTGTTTTTTTCTTGAGTGGTTTGTATTTTCTTGTTGCCATGTTTCATTCCTCCTAACACACACCGTTCAATTTTACTATAAAGTAGTTGTAATGAATGTGAAAATTTGATGTGAAATAAAGAAATGGCACTCAATTGAGTGCCATAGATTATTCTTCTTCGATTTCTTTTTCTAATGCTTCTTTTAAAGCAGCAAAATTGGCTTTACGGTCAGCAGTGACCTCTGGATATTGAGGATCCATATCTTTTAGAGTATGAAGAATGATTTCGGATACGACATAACGCATATACCATTTATTATCAGCTGGTACGACATACCAAGGACAATGTTTTGTAGAAGTGTTATTGATTGCTTCTTCAAATGCATCTTGATATGCATCCCAATACTTTCTTTCTTCCACATCACTACTTGAAAATTTCCAATTCTTTTCTGGTTCTTCGATTCTTTCTAGGAATCGTTTTGCTTGTTCTTTCTTTGATACGTTTAAAAATATCTTTATGATACGAATGTTATTTTCATAAAGATATTCTTCAAAGTGACGAATATCTTTATATCTTCTAGGAATGATATCCTTTGGGTTGATTCTATCAGCGTGTGGTTGTGTTTTGTACAATTGTTTGACTTTGCCAATCAATACATCTTCATAATGGGAACGATTGAAGATAGCTATTTCACCTTTTGCGGGTAATTTCTGAGCGATTCTCCATAAATAATCATGCGATAGTTCTGTTGAAGAAGGAGATTTGAAAGCAGCTTCATAAACACCGTGTGGGGAAAGACATTGTAATACATGTGCAATCGTACCATCTTTTCCTGCGGCATCCATTGCTTGGAATACAACGATCAATCCTTCTTTTTTCTCGGCATATAGTTTTTGTTGGAGCTCATCTAACTTCTTTTCGTTCTTTTCTAGTTTCTTTTCAGCATCTCTTTTGGAATTGCATAAAGAAGTTTCATTTGTAGAAGATTTCTTGATATGAAACTTTTCTTTTCCGTTATACATATAATGTTTAAACATAATGATAAGTCCTCACTTTCTTTGAATTCTATCATGTTTTATGATACTTGTAATAGAGAATAGTAAAAATATTGTCTTTTTTTAATATTTCAAATAAACTAAAGGTAATGGGAGGAAGTGTGTTATGAAACAACATCGAATTGCGGTAAGTTGTGGTGAAGGGTTTGCTTCTGGGTATCTTGCAGGTCATCTAAATATTTTCGCTGCGCAAGAAGGTATTTCAGATAAGGTCGTATTTATTAGAATTCCATATCCTGATCTTTATGCACATCAAGATGAATTTGATATGGCAATGATTCTTCCTCATATTGAGTGGAAAGTAAAAGAAGATAAGAAAGAATATCATATTCCTCTTTATATCATACCTTTCAAGGTGGCTATTAAGCCTAGAGCGACAGACTTCGTACAAGATTGTGCGGATATTTTAGCAATCGCTAGAGAAGAAGGCCATGGTGGGTTGATTTGTTTTCCAGGGGAAGAAAGAACACAGAACGTTACACGTTTGTGTTCTCATGCACAATGGGTAGCAGAACATATGCCACCAAATAAATAAGTATCATGAAAAATCAAATTTCAAAAGAAATCGCTACGATCAACCAAGCAAACGCAAGAGTCATCAACTTGTATTGTGGATGGGTGAAATCAAAAGGAATGAATTATAATGAATTTCTGATCTATTATGTTTTATTAGAAGGAAATAAAACACAGAAGGAATTATCATTGCGAACACATTTGATCAAACAGACAGTGAACAATATTGTGAAAACAATGTTGTTGGATGGTGATGTAATACTACAAGATAATCCAGTGGATGGCAGAGAAAAGTATGTTGTACTAACAGAAAAAGGAAACAAGAAGGCACATCTTGTTGCGGATGAATTAATTGGAATAGAGAATCGTGCAGTAGAAAAAATGGGAAAAGAAGCTGTACAACAATTAGGAAATCTATCTATTTTGTTTGGAAATGTATTAGAAGAAGAAATGAAATAGTTTCTTCTTTTTTTATTGACTTCAGTCAATAAATGGACTATATTTCAGACAGTCCAAAAATGGACTGGAGGACATATGAAAGTATTATTGTTAGAAGGATGTAGAAAAGGTGGAAATACAGATCGATTAGCTGATCAATTTGTAAAGGGTGCTGAAGAAGCTGGACATGAGGTGATTCGTGAATATTTATTCAACAAAAAGATGAATGGTTGTATTGGTTGCCAAAAGTGTCGAAATACAGATGGTACATGTATTTGGAACGATGATCTAGTAGAAGTAAATGATGAAATCTTGAATACAGATGTTATTGTATTTGTTTCACCTGTTTATTTTTATGGCATTCCAGCACAATTAAAGATGGCAATGGATAGAACATTTAATATAGAACATCATGTGCACGATAAGAAAGTATTCTTTATTACAAGTGCTGCTGCCCCATTAGGTGAAGAATATGAGAAGAAGCTTCAATACGCAATCAATACGATCCAAGGGTGGGTAGATTGTTATAGAAACAATGTAGAGTTGATTAAAGTAATCCATGCTTGGAATATGTGGGAAGAACCAGATATCACAAAACATACTGCATATTTAGAAGCATATGAAACGGGAAAGAATCTATGATAAAAGTTGTAGATGCAAATAAAAACAAAGAAACTTTTTATAATTTAGTTTCTTTGTATGGATATGAAGCTTCTATGTATGTGGAAGAAATAGGTAAAACAATTAGTGAACAAGGAATCTTTTATATTCCTGGAATTGAAAGATTCGTAGAAGAAGATAGTGAGGCATATGTAGTCTTTGATGATGATCATGCGATAGGTTTTGCTTGTTTTACAAATAACAATGATCAGTGGATGATGGATGAGATCTTTGTGACAAAAACATATCGTAAACAAGAAGTAATCAATCAAATATTAGATGCTTGTTTAAGTAACAAGGAAGGTGTTTTCCAAACACATATCCTAAAAGGACAACAAGATGTATGTGAGCTTGTTGAACGCTATTTTCCTAACATCAAAAAAGAAGAATTAGATCCGATTGCGTGGTTATACACAACTACTTTGTGAATTGGGATAAGAAATATTTCGCTGCTGTATTGAGATAGTCGATATCACGATAATAGAAGTTTAGATCTCTGATTGCTAGAGCGTCATCTAAAAGGAAATAGAGTACTTTTGGATCATTAGGGTCTGTTTCTTGAGGGACGATATTAACGGTACCATCACGAATGATAGAGTAACCATATCCATTCTTTGTCATGAAGTATTCTGTTATCATTTGATCAACATACATGGCATAATTGGCTTCAGTATCATAGTGATGAAAGATAGATAGACTTCTAGAATATAAGTCACTATCAGGTCTTAACGAAATATAGGGTAGATTTTCAAAATCTTTGAGGTCTACTCCTTTTTTTCTAGTATTACGATGTTCGTTATTGATGATTTGTTGAGCAGTAAATGATCTTTTTTTGTATTTCTTACAAATATCCCAATGTGAAGGAACTGCTAGTATCAAGTGCTCATGGTGTACAAATGTATGTTGCATGTTTTCGAATCCTTTATGATTTGTTGTGAGAACAAGATCGAGATTCCCATTTTTTAGATTTTCTAATAAAGCATCATTGTTTGTATGTTCATACATATTTACTGTGATGTTTTTATATTGTTTTTTAAATGAATTTGTTAGATTTGGAATCGTCCAACAACAGTAATATGTCATGGAACCAATCGAAAATGAACCTGTTTGTAGATCATTGAATTCTTTGAAATGATTTGTGATTTCTTCTTCAATTGCACTGATTTTCTTCATTTGTGATAAATAATAAATACATTCTTGTGTAGGCTTGATTGGAGAAGTGGAACGATCAAATAATTGAATATCTAATTCTTTTTCAATGTTGTTGATTGCCATACTTAAAGCTGGTTGAGAAATATATAAAGATTTTGCAGCTTTTGAAAAACTACCGTATTGATAAACTGCTTCGACATATTTGCTTTGTGTGCTCATAAATACCCCTATAAATAAAAACTTATAATATTCATAATTATAATATATTTGTGTTTATGAATATGCAAGCTTACACTCTTACTATCAGTTCAATAACTGAGAGAAAAAATCTATGGTAAGGGGGAAAAGTATCATGAAAGATTTTGGTAAATTATCTAGAAGTTTATTAGCTTCAACTCTATTAGTATCCGGATTAACAGGATGTTCTTCATCTTCATCTAACACAGCTTCTTCTGAAACAAAAGGAGAGACGATCAATGTAGCAGTAGGTAACAGTATGGCTCCATTTGCGTATTTAGATGCTGATGGAAATTTGATTGGTTATGACGTTGATGTATTGAACGCAATAGATGAATATCTTGATGATTACAATTTTGTCCTAAATGGAATGGATTTCTCAACATGTGTCGTTTCTATTGACTCTGGTGCAGCTGATATGGTTTCTCACCAATTGGTACAGAGTGAAGAAAGAAAAGAGAAATATATCTTCCCAGAACAATATTATTGTTTGTCACCAATGAGACTGGTTGTTAAGAAGGGTAGTAATATCAAGTCATTAGAAGATATGGCTGGTAAGAGCTTATATCAGAACCCAGCTTCTTATGAATATGGATTATTAACATCTTACAATGAATCTCATCCTGGTAAGGAAATCGTTATTAACGCAGTTAGTGATATGACAACAGCAGATTGTTATAAAGCAGTTGCGAATGGAACAGTTGACGCAGAATTAACATACCAATCCACATATGAAAGTATTGTTGATGAAATAGGTCTAGCTGATGAATTAGAAACAACTGAAGTCGTTCTTGTAGAAGATACATATCAGATGATTTCTAAAGATAAACCAGAACTTGCTGAAGCAGTTTCTGAAGCGTTAAAGAGTTTATTAGATGATGGTACATTAGGTGAAATCTCAACAAAATGGTTTGGTTCTGATTATTTTGAAGAATATGCAGATATGATTTCAGATGATGTAGAGTGAGGTGTCTAATATGACATATCACTTTGAAAATATTCCATCATTGATCTTAAGCACATTAAGTGCATTTCCAGTAACTTTAGAAATCTTATTGATTTCATTATTGATTTCATTGTTGATTGGATTTGTGGTAGCTGTTGGTTCATTAAGCAAGAACAAAGTTTTGAACAAGATGGCTTTTGCTTGGATTTCATTTATGAGAGGTGTACCTACACTTGTTATGATGTTCCTATTATTCTTAGGATTACCTCAACTATTAACAAATCTAGGTTTCTCTATTTCTACAACAAATAAACTTCCGTATATCATCGCAACTTTATCATTGACTGCTTCTAGTAATATGGCAGAAATGATGAGAACTTCTTATCTAGCTGTAGATAAGGGACAAAGTGAAGCTGCGTATTCAATTGGTATGGATGGTATCACGACATTGAGAAGGATCGTATTTCCACAAGCTTTTGGAATTGCGATTCCAATGTTGGGAAACAATATTGTGAACTTATTCAAAGAGACTTCTTTAGGATTTACGATTGGTGTCGTTGATATCTTAGGAAAGGCCCGTGCAATTTCAAATGCTTCCTTTGGAGCGAATAAATTAGAAGTATATATTGCGGCAGGGATTATCTTCTGGGGTGTTTGTGTCATCTTAGAACAAGGTTCAAAACTGTTAGAAAAAATGTATACGAAAGGTCGTAAGAAAGCAACGAGTTAAGGAGGGAATCGTTATGGATCTAGAATTTATGAAAGAGGCATTTCCTCAAATCGTTGCGGCAGTGCCAGTAACTTTGTTGATGGCTTTTGTTGCGGCATTGCTTGGTTGGATATTAGGACTTTGTATTGGACTTGTTAGACGCAGTAGAGTGCCTGTGCTCTCACAAATCTGTGGAGTATTCGTATCTTTTATGAGAAGTGTGCCAATGGTCATTCTTTTATACATTTCTTATTATGTAATGCCTGATTTGATCAATGAATATGGATCGAACATTGGCTTATCAATCGATGTTAGTGCGATTCCGGCAGTTGTATATGCGATATTCTCATTAACATTGAATCAAGCTGCATATTCTTCCGAAGTATTCCGTAGTGCTGTTTCTGCGGTGGATGAAGGACAAAGAGAAGCTGCATTATCTGTAGGTATGACAGAGTTTCAAAGTTATAGAAGAATCATCTTTCCTCAGGCATTGGCAATTGCGATTCCAAATTTAAGTGGATTATTCATTATGTTGATCAAAGATACTTCTCTTGCGTATTACGTAGGTGTGTATGAAATTACAGCGACAGCGAATCTATTGTCTATGCCAAAGTTAAACTTTATTGAAGCGTATGTCATGACAACTGTAATTTATGAAGTATTAAGTATCATCTTCAATAAGGTGTTCTCATTAGAAGAAAATCATTTGAAGAAATTTCGTGGAAAGTTAGTAGCGTAAAGAGGATTAGTTTATGGAATATATGGTTGAATTAAAAGATATTGAAAAGTCATTTGGTGATAATCATGTCTTAAAAGGAGTATCTACTGGAATCAAGAAAGGTGAAGTAGTTGTAATCTTAGGACCTAGTGGTTCAGGAAAGACTACATTATTGAGAACGATCAATTTCTTAGATGCAGCAGATAATGGAACGATTTCTGTAGGTGGTTTTACAGTAGATGCAAAGAAGCATACAAAAGCACAAGTCTTAGAGTTACGTCGTAAGACTGCAATGGTATTTCAGAACTATAACTTATTTGCGAATAAGACAGTTTTAGAAAATGTCATGGAAGGTCTTGTGACTGTTAAGAAATTCAAGAAATCAGAAGCTGAGGCTATGAGTAGAGAAATGATCGACAAGGTAGGACTACAAGGAAAGTATGATTCTTACCCTGCACAGATGTCAGGTGGTCAGCAACAAAGAGCAGGTATTGCTCGTGCACTGATCCTTGATCCAGATGTAATTTTGTTTGATGAGCCTACTTCTGCGTTAGACCCAGAACTTGTTGGTGAAGTTTTAAATACGATCAAAGCTGTTGCGGAAACAGGTATTACAATGATCGTTGTTACACATGAAATTGCTTTTGCGAAAGAAGTTGCGGATAGAGTGATTTTTATGGAAGGTGGTGTCATCGTAGAAGAAGGTGTGCCAGAAGAAATGTTGAAACATCCAAAAGAACCACAAACAC
>CAVCCE010000031.1:0-9535 GCA_963600555.1 Duodenibacillus sp. | reverse complement strand
TGCTTCATCTTCTCTTATCTCAAAAGGAAAAGACAAAGCTATCATTGAAGCAACTTTTGATATTACTTCTGATAAACATGCTTGTAATGTTATGAAGGAAAGTGGTTTTGATATAAATGATGAAACTACATTTACTCGTGAAATTCATTCAAACGGAAAAAGCGTTTCTCGTATTGATCATAGAGTTGTTACATCTTCTTTAATGAAAGATATATTAAAAAATCAAATTGATATTCATGGGCAAAGAGATAATGCTTATTTATTAGATGTTAATACACATATTCATTTATTAGATGAATATTTGAATGATGAGTCATTAGTTTTGGAAGTTGAAAATGCTTATTATGATTATGATTCTTTATGTAAAGAAAAAGAGAAAGCTTTATCAGAGTCTTACAATGAAAGTGATGCTGAATTTTTTTCTTACCAAATCAATGAAATCAATAACGCAAATTTAAAGAGTGGCGAAGATGAAGAACTTGAACAAAAAGAAAAACAATACAAATTATTAAAAGACTCTTTAGATAAATTGAGTTCTATATTTGATTTATATGATAATGAAGTTTCAAATAATTTATATGAATTAAATAAAAGAGTTTCTTCTTTAAAATCTGATGATCAAATTGATATGATTCAAAATACAATCAATGATTCTTATTATTCAATTTGTGATGCAATGGATCAATTAAGATCTTTCTTAAATAACATGGACATGAGTGAAGAAGATGTCAATGCGATGGAAGAAAGAATTTTTGAAATTCAAAAGTTGAAAAGAAAATATGGTAGAACGATTGAAGATATTTTTGAGAAGCGCGATGAATTACAATCTCAGATTGAAATGATCACACATAAACAAGAATATCTTGATCAAATTGATCAGAAAATCAATATTTCCTTAAATAAGTATGAAAAGCTAGCTAGTAAACTATCTAAAATTAGAAAAGAAGGTTCCATTAAATTAGACAAAGAAATTCAAGTTCATTTGAATGATTTGATGTTACCTAATGCTAAGTTTTTTACTAATATTACTGAAAGCAAACCTTCTAAAGATGGTTCGGATCATGTTGAATTTTTAATTAGTATGAATAAAGGTGAAGATTTAAAACCTTTAAATAAATCAGCTTCAGGTGGCGAATTATCAAGATTGATGTTAGGTCTTAAAATCATATTTACACATTTACAAGGAATTGAAACTGTTATTTTTGATGAAATCGATACAGGAGTATCTGGACCAGTTGCTAGTAGTATTGGTATGAAAATGAAATTATTATCAAAAGATACACAAGTATTTTCCGTAACCCATTTAGCACAAGTAGCAGCATGTGCAGATCATCATTACTATGTAAGTAAAAATGATTCAAATGATATTACTCACTCAACTGTAAAACTTTTAAATAAAGATGAAATCATTGAACAACTTGCTTTAATATCTTCTGGTGAAGTGACAAAAGCATCTTTAAGTGCCGCAAAAGAATTGTATAAAAGGAATCAAAAATGAGTAGGGTATATTTTCATATTGATTTAAATGCTTTTTTTGCATCATGTGAAGAGCTATTAGATCCTTCATTGAAAGGAAAACCTATCGTTGTAAGCGGGAATACTAGAAGAAGTGTCGTCTCTACAGCTTCCTATGCTGCTAGAAAATATGGTATTCATAGTGCAATGCCTATTCAACAAGCTATGCAGTTATGTAAAGAACTAATTGTCATAAATGGTCATTATTCTTTTTATACTGATATGTCCCATCAGTTTATGAATATTATTTATTCATATACGAATCTAGTTGAACAAGCTTCTATTGATGAATGTTATGTTGATGTAACTGAAGTAATAAAAAAGTATCCTAAACCTATGGATCTAGCATTTGAAATTCAAAGGAGAGTACTTCAAGAAACCGGATTAAGTTGTTCTATTGGTGTTGCTCCAAATATGTTTTTAGCAAAAATGGCAAGTGATATGAAAAAACCTATGGGTATAACGATATTAAGAATACGTGATATTCAAGAAAAGATGTGGCCTTTACCTATTTCTGAAATGAGAGGTGTAGGCAAAAGAACAGTTAGTATCATGGAAGATATGGGAATTCATACAATTGGAGATCTTGCTAGATATAAGAATATAAATGAATTAAGACCAATCTTTGGGAAAAATACTGAAAATATGATTGCTAGAGCAAATGGTCATGATGATCGTACGTTAATAACAGAATATGATTCTAAAAGTATGGGTGTCTCCGAAACACTATTAGAGGATATTACAGATTATGATGAATTAAAGGGGTTGATACGTGTTCTTTGTAGAAAATTATCAAATCGATTAAAAGAATCTCATAAAGCTGGGTATCATGTATCTTTACGTATTTGTTATTATGATTTTAGAAATGCTAATAAAAGTAAAAAATTAAATAAACCTATCTGGAAAAGTGATGATTTATTTGTTCAAGCAATGACATTATTTGATGAATCTTATGAAGAAGATGAATCTGTTAGATTAATTGGAATTTCTGTTTCTGATTTTGAAAATGAAGAGGTTTTATTAAAACAAGTATCTTTGTTCGATGAATCATCTCAAGAAAATATCAATGAGATTCTAAGTGAATTAAATCATCAATTAGGAACAAAAGGATTCGTTCGTGCATCTACATTATTGGAGAAAGAAAAATGAAATTAGAAGATGCTTATAAACAATATTTGATGCATATACGCGTAAATGAAGGTAAAAGTGAAAGAACTATAAAATCTTATTCAGAAGATTTAAAACAATACCTTGAATGGTTAAAAGAACATAATATTAAGACTGTAGAAAAAATAAAATATAATAATATTCAAGAATTCATAGTTGAACAATCCAATTTCAAATCCTCTTCATCTGTAGTTAGGATGACAGCTTCTATACGTTCGTTTCATCAAGATCTTTCATTTATGTATGATCTAAATGATCCTTCGAAAAATATAGAAGTACATAAAGGAATTCATTCATTACCTGTATTTTGTACAATGGAAGAAATTTCCATATTGATGAATTCATTTGATGATAAAGATCCAGTACAATATTTAAATCATGCAATCTTAGAAATGATCTATGATTGTGGACTTAGAGTATCTGAAGCAGTTTCTTTAACATTAAATCGAGTAGATCTCGATACTAGGAAATTGAGAGTTTTAGGTAAAGGTGACAAAGAAAGAATTGTTCCAATTCCAACAGCTTCTATTCAATTTTTTAAATATTATAGAGATATCATTCGTAATGGTTTTATAAAAAACAAAACAAATTTATTTTTTATAAACAAATATGGTAGAAAAATCACAACAAAATATGTAGAGGAATTATTAAAAAGTAAGTGTCTTGAATGTAACTTTAATAAACATATAACGCCTCATAAACTAAGACATAGTTATGCTACGCATATGTTACAAGGTGGTGCTGATCTTAGAAGCATACAAGAAATGCTAGGTCATTCAGATATTTCTACAACTGAAATATATACTCATGTTACAAATAAACAAATATTTGATGCATATGATAAATATCATTCAGATTCATTGAATGAAACATTGGACTTTAATAACAAGAAGACAAATAAAAAATAATTTGTCTTTTTAATTGCGAAAAAATGAAAGAAAAATGAAAGAAAAATATGAAAATGTTATAAAATATTGAAAAAGATTTCATTTTGTCTTGAATTCACAAACAACTGTGCGTAAAATAGAAACGTATTTTAAATACAAAAAAGGAGAGAAATTTATGAAGAAATTAACAGTGAGTGCATTAGCACTTGCAATGTTAGCAGGTTGTTCTTCTGGTGGAACAGCAGCTAGCACTGCTTCAGGGACTTCTACTGGATCATCATCTGTAACAATTGCTACAGATACTGATATCCTAAGTATGAATTCCTCCACATCTACAGATGGTACATCATTTGTTGCCTTAACAATGTGCCAAGCTGGTTTAACACAGTTAAATGAAGATAACAGTGTTGCTTCAGATTTAGCTGAAAGTTGGGATGTAAGTGATGATGGTTTGGAATATACATTCCATATCAGAGAAGACGCTAAGTGGTCTGATGGTACTGCTTTAACAGCTAATGATTTCGCTTATGCTTGGGATCGCTTGATTGATCCAGAAACAGCAAGTGAATATGCATTCTTGATTGATAAGAATGCTGACACAAATACAGCTAATGTAAAGGATTGGGAAGCTGTAGATGATACAACATTTAAGGTTACATTAAGTACACCATGTGACTTCTTCTTATCCTTGTGTGCATTCCCTTCATTATTCCCATTAAATGAAGAATTCACAGAAGGTCAAGGCGATCAATATGCATTAAGTGCTGATAACATGATCTATTGTGGTCCTTATAAGATGGTTGAATGGACATCTAATACTTCTTGGAAATTTGAAAAGAATGACCAATATTGGGATGCTTCTAACTATGCTGACATGGTTGATGAAGCAACTTGGAGAGTTGTTCAAGGTCAATCTGCTATCTTAGATTACCAGGCAGGTAACATCGATTATGTTAAGTTAACAAGTGAAGTAATCGATGATTATGCAGGACAAGATGATGTTGTTACTTCTCTAACAGGTTATGCTTGGTACTTATCATTGAATTTCCACAATGAATATCTAGCTAATGAAAATATCCGTAAAGCAATTGCTTATGGTATTAACACAGAAGAAATGTGTGAATCTGTATTAAAGGATGGTTCTACACCACTTGAAGGTATTGTTACTAAATCTACAACAGCTAACGCCGATGGTGAAGATTTCAGAAATATTTCTGGAACTGTAGTATTAGGATATGATCTTGATAAGGCTAAGGAATATTATGAAGCAGGATGTAAGGAATTAGGTGTTGATTCTATTTCTCTTGAATTCTTATATGAAGACTCCGATGTATCAAAGAATGTAGCTGCTTATGCAATGGCTGCTCTTGAAGAAGTTGGATTCACAATGGAAGGAAAGTGTGAACCTAAGAAGAGTAGAATTTCTGATATGCAGAATGATGATTACACAATTGCATTACATAGATGGGGACCTGACTATGCTGATCCTCAAACATACATGGATCTATTTGTTACTGGTGCTTCTAATAACTATGGTCATTATGAATCAACAGAATATGATACACTCATTAACAACGCTTTAACAACAGATGCTACAGATTCTACAAAGAGATGGCAGGACTTTGCTGATGCTGAAAAGGTTCTTATTAGCGAAGATGTTGCTGTAGTTCCTCTATATCAATCTGGTAACACAGCATTACAGAACACTAAGTTAACTGGTATTCAATACCATGGTGCTGGTGTTGACTCTTATCGTCATATGAAACTTGCTGCTTAAGCAAACAAACTAAAACAATAATTATAAGGGTGATACGTCACCCTTATAATGTTTTATGAAAGGAGATTTTATGAAAAAGTATATTGGAAAACGATTACTAGTAAGTATCGGTACTTTAATTGTTATTTTACTTGTCTTATTCATTATGATGGATTTGATGCCAGGATCTCCATTTAACGATGAAAAACTTACGGAAGCTCAAAAAGCGTTACTATACGCTAAATATGGTTTAGATCAACCATTTCTCACTCGTTTTATTACATATTTCAAAAATATGTTAACTGGTGATTTTGGCGTATCTTATGCAATCAATAAAGATTTTTCTGTAAGCTCAATGATTTCTTCTCGTTTATGGATTTCTATTAAGCTTGGTTTACTTGCAATGGTAATTGGTACAGTATTTGGTTTAATTCTAGGTATCTTGGCCGCTTTAAATCACAATACTTGGATTGATACATTATGTTCAACGATTTCTGTTATTGGTGTATCAGTACCATCTTACGTATTTGCTTTGATTCTTTGCTATTTTGTGGCTTATAAACTAGGATTATTCCCAATTTTATATAACGCTTCACAAGAAGGTCAATCTTTAGTATTACCAGCAATCGCTCTAAGTTTCTCTCCTACAGCGAATATAGCTCGTTTTACTAGAAGTGAAATGTTGGATGTATTAAATTCTGATTATATCCTTCTAGTTAAATCTAAAGGTTTAAAAGATTACAAAGTCATTTTAAAACATGCAATGAGAAACTCATTGATTCCTATTATTACTATTATGGGACCATTACTCGTTAATTTATTAACTGGTTCTTCAGTTGTTGAAAAAGTATTTGGTATTCCAGGTCTTGGTACATTATTGATTACTGCTATTCAAAGTAATGACTATAACGTAACAATTGCTTGTGCATTTGTATATTCATTAATGTATATCATCGCAATCTTTGTTGTAGATGTATTGTATGGTGTAATCGATCCAAGAATTCGTGTATCGAAGGGAGGCAAATAATTATGAGTGAAAATTTAAATTATGAATTTAAAGAAGATGATTTTAAATTAGCCCATGATAAAGACGACAAGTTAATGGATAAAAACTATGTTGCTACCTCTTATGCTAAAGATGTATGGAAAAATTTCAAAAAGAATAAAGGTGCATTAATTGCTGCCGTATTTATTGTTATTATTGTCATTATGGCTATTTTTGGTCCAATGATGAATGATCATACATATAAATCAATTATTAGTGAACATGCTAACTTAGTTCCTAGGATTCCAGGATTAGAGAATTTAGGTATTTTCAATGGAATGCGTAATGGAACAAATCAATATGTTGAAAAAGGCTTATCTGATGTTTATTACTGGTTCGGGACTGACTCATTAGGACGTGACTTATGGACTCGTGTATGGAGTGGTACTAGAATTTCATTATTAATAGCATTGGTTGCCGTATTGATTGATGTATGTATTGGTATGATCTATGGTTTGATTTCTGGCTTCTTTGGTGGAGCTGTTGATATGGTCATGCAGAGATTTGCTGAAATCCTAAATGGTATTCCAACATTAGTTATCGTAGTTTTATTAGGATTGATTCTTCAACCTGGTATTACATCAATTATCTTTGCTTTAATGATTACTGGTTGGATTGGCATGGAACGTATTACGCGTGCTCAAGTATTAAAAGTTAAAGAACAAGAATATGTATTAGCTGCTAAGACATTAGGTGCTAAAGATTTCTATATTATCTTTAAAGAAATTCTTCCTAATATTTTTGGTCAGATCATTATTGAATCTATGTTTTCTATTCCAAATGCTATCTTTACTGAAGCTTATCTATCTTTCGTTGGTGTAGGTGTTCCTGAACCTACAGCTTCATTAGGTTCATTAATTTCTACTGGATATAATTCTATGATTACTTATCCACATATGTTAATGATTCCGGTAATTGTATTAGCGATATTGATGTTAAGTTTCAACTTATTAGCTGATGGTTTACGAGATGCATTTGATCCTAAGATGCAGAATAAGTAAAGGAGGGTACTATGACAAAAACTATTAAACGTGATAAGAAAGACAGAGTACTTTCCATTAGAGATTTAAACATTTCATTTAAGACAAACTATGGTGTAGTTAATGCTATCCGTGGTGTTAGATTGGATTTGTTTAAAGGTGAAACAATTGCTATCGTTGGTGAATCTGGATCTGGTAAATCTGTTACTTGTAAGACTATTATGGGTATTCTTGATTCTAATGGTATTATTGATTCAGGTGAAATCAATTTATTCTATAAAGACGAAAATGGTGAAAATAAAACTGCTGATCTTACGAAAATGTCTCAGAAACAAATTCGTTATGAATTCTGTGGCAGAAAGATTGCAATGGTTTTCCAAGACCCAATGACGTCTTTAGATCCTACAATGACAATTGCAAAACAAATCATGGAACCTATGATTGAACATCGTCATATGACGAAATCCGAAGCTCGTGATCATGCATTAGATCTTCTAACGAAGGTTGGCATCGAAAATCCAGAAAAGAGAATGAAACAATATCCACATGAGTTATCTGGTGGTATGAGACAAAGAGTTGTTATAGCGATTGCTTTAGCATGTGATCCTGATATCTTGATCTGTGACGAACCAACAACTGCATTAGATGTTACAATTCAGGCTAAAATCATTGAATTAATAAAACAAATTCAAGATGAAAAGGGTATTTCTGTAATTTATATTACTCATGACTTAGGTGTTGTAGCTAAAGTAGCTGATTATGTTGCTGTTATGTATGCAGGAAGAATCGTTGAAAAGGGTAGAATTAATGAAATTTTCTATGATCCTAGACATCCTTATACTTGGGGATTACTTGCATCAATGCCTGATACCGACACATCAAGCGATCGTTTATTCGCTATTGCAGGTTCACCACCAGATCTAACTAACAGAATCAAAGGTGATGCATTCGCTCCAAGAAATCCTTATGCTTTAAATATTGATTTCGAGTTAGAACCACCAATGTTTGATGTAGGTGGACAACATAGAGTTGCTTCTTGGCTATGTGATCCAAGAGCACCAAAGGTTGAATTGCCACTAGACTTAAAAGAAAAGCTTGAGAAAATGAAGAAGGAGGCTGATATCGCATGAGTGAAAAGAAAACACCTCTACTTCACGTAGAAAATCTAAAACAATATTTTAAGATTTCAAGAACTTATACAACAAAAGCTGTTGATGGTATTTCTTTTGATATCTATGAAGGAGAAACTTATGGTCTTGTAGGTGAATCAGGTTCTGGTAAATCTACTACAGGTCGAAGCATTATTCGTTTATATGATCCTACTGATGGAAAAATCATCTTTGATGGCAGAGATATTTCTAAAAAGCTTAGTAAGGAAGATGAAAGTTATTTACGCACTAATATGCAAATGATTTTCCAAGATCCTATGGCTTGTTTGAATCCTCGTAAGAAGGTCAAAGAAATCATTGCACAAGGTTTAGAAATTCATCATGTATGTTCTTCTAAAGAAGAAGTAGATGAAAAAGTATATGCAATCCTAGAGAAAGTTGGTCTATCTAAAGAACAGGCAACTCGTTTCCCATCACAATTCTCTGGTGGTCAAAGACAACGTGTTGGTATCGCTAGGGCGCTTGTAATGAATCCTAAATTAGTTATTGCTGATGAATGTATTTCAGCATTAGACGTTTCTATTCAAGCACAAGTAGTTAACTTGATGAAGGATCTTCAAGAAGAATTAGGAACAACATACTTGTTTATTGCACATGACTTATCAATGGTTAAATACATTTCTGATCGTATTGGAATCATGCATTTAGGTCATATCGTTGAAACAGGTACTACGGATGAAATCTTCTCAAATCCTATTCACCCTTATACAAAATCTCTTTTATCAGCTATTCCTCATCCAAATCCTATTGTTGAAAAGCAAAGGGTTGCTTTAACATATGATAAAGATAAAGAAGGAGTAGATTATACAAAGGGTACAGAACATAAGATTACTGATACTCATATTGTATTAGCTACTGATGAAGAATTTGCTAAGTGGAATTCTTAATTCAAAACCTACATGTTTCCAGACATGTAGGTTTTTGGTAAACCAAATTTTCATGGGGAAAGTCCAAAGTTTAGTGGGGACGACTTCTGGGGTTTACACAAAAAATAAGAGATGAGGATAAAGCTATCA
>CAVCCE010000030.1:0-9586 GCA_963600555.1 Duodenibacillus sp. | reverse complement strand
TCCTTATGTCGTATTAGTAACGCTCAACCCAAAACATCCTTTACGTAAGCATGTTAATTACACGATCTTATTACCAAGAATCAATCTTATTTCTACCGATAGAAATGTATTACCTGAAACTTTATCATTCTTGATGTTTATTGATGTTTTATTGAGAAACATGAATCAATGAGAAATAATTTTTTTGAGGAATCAATAAAACTTGTGGATAAAATACACTAACAAGTAAGAGTTAAAGAAGGATCATTTTTGTATTCCCATGGTAAGTAACAAGGAATATCAGAACATCTAAGAAATATTAGATCAATCAAGTTATCGATAGAACGGAATCCATATGTCATTCTGATCATCGTAACAAATTTCCAGCTTTAAAAGAAAGAGTATATGCATGCATATACTCTTTTTATTAACCCTTATATTTCAATAGACCATTGCTTCTTCTTTGTGAATGTTCTTTATTCCATACACTACGTAAGAACAATCCAGTAAATAAGTACTCATCGCTATTATCTAAAAGTATGATTTCAGGCATCGATTCTTCCTGTACCCATTCTGACATATACTTCTTAACTACTTCAATATCTTCTACTTGATCACTTTCCACAAAGAATGCTTCTGTACCAATCGTAGCCTGCATAACAGTCAAAGTCTTAGCTAAATGATATTCACTTGTATCATTTAATACTTTATCAATGGTATTTGTTTGACCAGCATAGTAACCTTTTCCTCTTACCAAATGACCATTAATAAAGATACCAGCTTCTGACTTAGAATTCTTTTCTTTGTAGTAGATCAATGATTTATAA
Source organism: Duodenibacillus sp. (assembly GCA_963600555.1). Classification (GTDB taxonomy): domain Bacteria; phylum Bacillota_I; class Bacilli_A; order Erysipelotrichales; family Erysipelotrichaceae; genus Bulleidia. The sequence continues at coordinate 8,780 of CAVCCE010000030.1, read as the reverse complement.
TGATCACTTAACCAATATAAGCCAGTTACACACATATGTGCGTCATTATACACAACTGTCTTTTTACCAAACTTTTCTTTAATGACACCCTTAACATCTTCTCCATTGATAACACCATGGTTAACTTTTTCAGAGAAAGAAAATGCTAGGATCGTTGTATTTGGATAATCTTTCAATGCTTCTTCTACTGTTGTTATGACAGTATCTTTTGTTAGCCCATCAATTTCTTTATACTTAGTATCTTTTACAACGCCATGTTCATAATAACGATAAGAAATCTTATGATCTTCACATACAAATGTAAGGATATCTTCAATTGTCTTAAAGTATTGTGCCATACGAATACTATTAGGTGTTTCTTGTTCTTTCTTGACTTCTAATTCATTCTGGACAAGTTCAATCAATTTATTCGCATCATATCCCCCAAAGATCGTAGGTGGAATATTGATAACTGTCGTACCCTTCAATGCTTCTTGGATCTCATCTCTCATAAAGGCAATCTGTGGTGCTAAAAGAATTGCATCATAACCTACACCATCTTGTTTTAGATTTTCTACAGACATTGCAGAGAATGAATAATTTAATTTCATCTGTTCTGCAGTTTCATTCAAAGCAGCTGCGAAATAAGATGTCGTTAGGCCACCTGTACAAGACAACAGGATATCCATGTGATTATCTTCACTCAAAGAAATCAAAGCTTTCTCTAATTCTTCAAACATGACATGCGCATGTTCTACCGTATTCATTTGAAAGTGTAAAAAGAATACAGTTGCGTCATTTTCTAAACGATCGATTCTTAATTCCATGATTTCTTCTGGATAAAAGTTAACTCTACCAATATGTGTCTTTGTTAATAATTCAATATTACCTGAATCATTCTGTGATATTTGATAGTCATTACTTTCATGCATCAAGATCCACTTCGCGTATTGTTCTACTAATTGTTTTCTGTTTTCCATAAAATTATCCTCTTGTCTAAATTATATCAGAATATCCCAAAAGAGAATGTTAGGTTTTTGTCATTCAAATAGATACATATATTTTCTTCTTTGTTCCAACAATATGTCATACACTCTAGTTTTCACTTTTTCAGAATAAGTATTAACATTTTTTAAGAGTTCAATTACATCATTTCTATTCCATTGAAAACTCATTTTTGTTCCATACAGGCTTTCACAAGCTTCTAATTGTTCCAAAAAATCCCAAGATACTGTTTTAGACTGAACATTTTCAATTAATTTGTAAGTGTCTTTTCCCATTGGATAATCAAACATTGTGTCTGACAACAAGCACGCTCCATTATCGAATATTGGGCATAATCTATATTTCCCATCATTTTTTCTAATGACCGCAATATTATGGGTATGTCTATCTTCATTCAAGAATATTGCATCTATTGTAATGATTTTTAAAAAATATGTTTTAAATTCTTCTAGATTAGTAATGTTGATTACACTATTCACAATAAAATCAATTCTTTCTTCGATTCCTTGTATTTGATAAACACTTTTATATAAACTCTGATTATACTTTTCTCTAAAGAGTCTTTCTAAAGTAACTAAGGTCTCTCCTTCTTTTAGAAAACCATTACTTCTACAACCATTATACAAATTATCTTTATAAGTTATGGTTTCTAAATCATACAGAACATATTCCTCCTCATTCAATGAGGATCGTTGTAGTAAATGAGAAACCATGTATTCCGCTAATCCTTCATATCCAACATAATCAGCTTTATACCATACATTATCATATTCCCATTTCAATTGATTTCCTTTTGAAGACTGCCTTGCGTTTACATACTCATTTTTACTAAATAACTCTATCATTTCATAAACCTCTTGATTTCGATTTGAAATTCATCTTCTGCCATTCTTCCCTTTGTTTTTTCAATGATCATAAATGGGTCATAGAAAGGAAGATTCAAATCTCTTAACAATAATTTCATTTTGTCTCTTTGTTCAGGGAAACAACGACTCTTCAAAAAATCGATATAATCTGAATACTGTGGATCTTTGTTATTTCCAAAAGCACAATCAGTATATTTCCATGTATAGTTTTTGATTCTGATCTTTTGATTTATCTCATCAACATCAATCGTTGTACATAACTCATCTTTCTTTAAATAATAGAGTCTTATAGGATACTCTTCTGTCATTTCTGGAACCATATATTTTTCTAAGCAAGACTCTTGTTTATTCAACATATCAATGATCGTAACAACTGATCCTGTAACTATCTCTGATTTTTCAAAACGCTGGATCGTTTTCTTTGATACACCACAAAAAGTCGCAAGTTCCTCTTGTGTTAATTTTAATTTCTTTCTGATAGCGGTAATTTCTTTACCACCAATTTTTTTTCGAATTGCGAATTCCATAATATTCCCTTTATATTTTAGTCAAAAAGAGACAGATTGTCCACTTTTATGTATAGAAAAAGAGACAGATTGTCTCTTTTTAATATATTTCAACAATTCTTCAAATCAATAATTTTTCTATTTGTGAAAACGCTATCAATTAAGTTATAATATTATCAACTAATTCATTTGAGGAGAAAATTTATGAATAATAAGATTATTGCCTTGTGTGGCAAAGGTGGTGTAGGAAAGACATCCCTTTCTGCAACAATCGTAAAGATCTTATGCGACACGTATCCTGATAAAAGGATATTAGCAATCGATGGTGATCCATCTGTTGGTCTAGCCACTGCCCTTGGCGTAGAAGAATCAGGTACCATCAACGATATTCGCGAAGACTTTATTAAATTAGCAGATCAAAGAAAAGACGCACAGGCCATTGAGATGTTGCATGAAGCGAAAGATAAGATTTTCGACAAACTCGTTGAAACGGATTCTTTTTCCTTTCTCGCAATAGGAAGACCTGAATCTAGTGGTTGTTACTGTTCTGTTAATGATTACTTAAGAGATTTGATAACAATGGTATCAGATCATTTTGATTATGTTGTTATTGATGGAGAAGCTGGTATCGAACAGATCAATCGCAGAGTCATGGAAAAAGTTAATAATTTGATTTTTGTAAGTGATGCATCTAAAAAAGGAATCGATGTCATTAAATCTATTGATAAAGTAGCTAAAGAGCTCGTCATGTACGACAATGCAGGAGTCATTATCAATCGTATCAGTGATCCTTCTTTAGTAAATAAAGTAGACCTTGGCAATTTAAAACTATTAGCTAGTATTGGTGAAGATAAGAATATTCAAGAATTTGATATTGAAGGAAAATCTGTTTTAGATATCCCAAAAGACTCAAAGATCTATATTGGTGCCTATAACGCATTAAAAGAAATGGGGATCATCGTATGAAAGACTTAAAACATATGTATGATCTAGAAAGACTTTTAGAAGAAAGTGAAAATAAGTATGTAAAAGAATCACAACAAAATGGAGATATTTGCATAGGTTCTGTTTGTAGTAATATTCCTGAACCACTTATTAATCTAAAAGGATCATTTTCTATTCGTTTAAGAGCTCCTAGAACTGGTTCTATGGAAATTGGTACATACTACATGACAAATTTCTTATGTGAATACACAAGAGCTTTATTAGAACGTGCAATTGAAGGTGGATATAATTTCTTGGACTGTTTGATAGCACCAGATGGTTGTTCCATGTTAAATCGATGTGTAGAAAACATGGAACTTTTAAAGACGATGAAGAAAGATCATTTCTTTTATGAGAATATGGAAATCCCTATGAAAGATGATGACAATGGATTAAATCTTTATGTCTTACAATGCAAGAATCATATTCTTACACCATTACATGATAAGTTTGGTATCGATATCAGTGATGAAGCTTTATTAGAATCTATCAAAGTACATAATAAAGTTTGTACATTGATCAATGAAATCGGACAATTCAGAAAACTTGATAATCCTACGATCACAGGACATGAATTTCATGTGTTATGTCTAGCTACTTATGCTTGTCCAAAAGAAGCCATCATTCCAATCCTAGAAGAAACTTTAGAAGAATTAAAAACTAGAAAGCCTGATGAGAAATGGCCATATAAAGTTAGAGTAGAACTTGTTGGAAGTGAAGTAGATGATATAGAAATCGTCAAAGCCATTGAAGAATGTGGTGCATATGTATGTGCTGATCGATTCTGTTATGGATCATTTCCAGGAAGAACACCAATTGAACTGAAAGACGGTGAAGATCCATTGGCGGGTATCTGTAGAAACTATCTAGAGATGTGTCAATGTCCTCGTATGATGAACCAAGATAAGATCCAAGGAAGAAGAAAATATGTGGCAGATCTTGCGAAAGAATATAAGGCTGATGGAATCATTTATGAACAAATGAAATTCTGTGACCCTTGGGCATATGAAAGAATGGTTGGAACCGTTGATTTAAGAGAAAAATATGGATATCCAGTCCTTCAGATTGATCGTCCATACGCAAATGGAGGTAGTGGTCAGATTCGTACAAGAGTACAAGCTTTCGTAGAAAGCATTGAAATCAAAAAATTAGGAGGAAAGAGAAATGGCTAAAGAAGTTGGAAAAGATCAGCTAGGTTCCTTCTATACAAAAGGTAAAGTTAGAAATCGTAGAGAATGGAGAGGATTAAAAGATACGCTCTATGATTATAGTCGTTGGCTTTATATCATGGGGCAACTTGCAGGATTTATCATTAAACCTAGAAACATCAAAGCATTTTTCCGATATCGTTGGATGTCGAACTATCTAGCAGTACCAATGATGGTAGATCGTTTCTCACAAGGTCTTAGAGGACCTCAATTAAGAATTCTTCATCAGGAATTTGACATCATCGTATATGATGTTGCGAAACTATTAGATTCCTTGTTCAAAGGTGATCGTAACATAGGAAACGACAAAGAATTTTCAGATAAAGTCGTATTAGTTGATGAAAACGAAATGACAGCAGTCATGATGGGATTCCCTACTTTAAAAGGATTAAGTAGAGAAACGCCAGCAGTCTATGTATCTGTCTTATTAAACCAACATGCCGCAGAACGATATATCGATGTCGCACAAGAATATGGATTACCAGGCGATGTATGTCCTATGCCAGAAGCGGAAGCAGGTGTTTCCATTGCGGATGACTTCCCAGTATTAGGTGCATGTGCTGTGCAATGTAATACGACATGTGATGGTTCCTTATTAGGAAATGGTGTCATTTCAAAACGTCTCGAACTAGAAGATGGTGTTCCTTGTTTCCAACTCGCTGCACCACTTCGTCATAAAGAAGATGATGTACAAGAATACGCCGCACAAGAAATTCGCAACTGCATCCAATTCATTGAAGAAAAGACTGGTGAAAAATGGGATTGGAATTACTACTTCGAATGTGCAAAGAGAGTCAATATTGCCACAAAAGCTCGTCTTGAATGGCTTGATATCAACAAAACAGATTATCCTCAAGTCGTTGGTGGCAATCTTGCCTTGTACACAGAAACAAACTACATGGCAGTTTGTGGTAAAGTAGATCTTTTTAAACAAGCAGATTTAAAGATTTCTGAAATCGCTAGAGAAGCTTATAAAAATAAAAATATGTTAGCGAAAGAATATCGTCATAGAGCTATTATCTGGGGCGTTCAATCTCATTTCTACATGGACTTCTTAGTTTGGTTATTGAATTGTTGGGGAATCGTTCCACTAACAGATATGTTGTCCATGGTCAATACAGAAATGATTGCGGAAGAAGATACACCAGAAAATAGAGAACAAGCAATCTACGATATGGCTTGGTTAACAGAGAATATGATCATGCGAAATCGTACACATGGTGGATACAAAGTATTGTTAGATGAATTATGGGAAATTACTGAAGAATTTAATGCGGATGTCGTTATTCTTTGGGAACATATGGCATGTAAAGCATTAGATGGCATGCATGGTCAATTCGAAGAAAAAGCTAGAGAAAAAGGTATTCATTTGATTTGGGTAAATCATGATCTATTTGATCCTAGAGTTACAAGTAGACAAGGTATTCGTGATCAAGTCAATAAATACATGCGTACAGTGTTAAGAGAAGAACCAATTGATCCATCATTAGAAGTATTAGATGATGAAAGATCATGGTAAGGAGAATTTATGAAATATTTTTGTGGTTGTGATTCAGGAAGTACATATACAAAATGTGTAATATTAGATGAAGAAGGAAAGATGGTAAGCGACGTTACGATCAGAAGTAAGATCAATACTGTTGTTTCTTGTAATGACGCTTTAAATCAAGCAATAGAAAAAGTACCAGAATTAAACAGTCCTGAAGATCTAACATATCTTGTTGGAACAGGATATGGAAGAAATAGAGTTCCATTTGCGGATGAAAATATCTCAGAAATCTCTTGTCACGCAATGGGAGTCCATGTAGCTGATCCAAATGTTAAAGCTATCATTGATATTGGTGGACAGGATGTAAAAGGTATCGCAGTTGATACGGATGGAACAGTTTTAAACTTCGCAATGAATGATAAATGTGCAGCTGGTACTGGTAGATTCTTTGAAGCTATGGCTAGAGCGTTTGAACTTAGCTTAGATGACTTCTCTAAATTATCTTTAAAGGCAAAGAATATCATTCCAATTACTTCTCAATGTACTGTATTTGCGGAATCAGAAGTCATTTCACTTGTTGGTGAAGGTAAACCTACTGATGAAATTGCGGCCGGGATTGAACTAGCTGTTGCGAAAAGATGCTTCGTAATGGCAAAGAAAGCTGGAGCTACAGATAAGATCACATTAACTGGTGGATGTGCTAAAAATGATGGTCTAAAAGCTGCTATTGAACAGGTTTTGAATCTTAAAGTCATAGACCTTCCTATCGATCCTCAATTAATGGGAGCACTAGGTGCTGCAGAATTCGCTAGAAAGAAAGGATTAGCACAATGATCAGTGTATTATTACATATCATCAAAGTCATCTTGATCATAGCGGTCGTATTCTTTGTGTTGACCTTTACGATCTATATCTTCAATCTAGATATGAAGCTTACTGCTGCTTTACAAGAACCTATTCAAAAACTTCAAGAGAAAGTTCAAAGAGATAGACACCTATAATGAATCTTTTTGATGATGAAATCAAAGAAGTATATCAGCTTCTAAATTCTTTAGAGAAAAAAGAATTACCTCTAACAGATGTTCTATTAGAAGATGTAGGTTCAAATAACATGATATTTAAAAATGAATGTGCATTTGAACTTGGAGAAAAGAAATCTTTATCTTTTGATCTATCTTCTAGTTTGCTTCCAATCGAAGATAAGATCTATCTAGTAGGAAAGGACTTAAATGAAATCAAAAACAATGAAGATTTCATGAGAATTACTCTTCTACAAGTAAAAGAAGAAGACTTAAATGGAAATGCTTTATACAATCGTTTAGAACAAATCAAACTAACAAAGTATAGAGTTTCTCCAGAAGGTTACATGTTGAGAACATCTACAGGAAACAAAGAAAAAGTTAGAGTTTCAAAAGAACTTGTGAAATCTGGAAGTTTCTCTCAGATTGGTTCTGCATATCTACAAGCTTATAAAAAGCTAAACTATGTTAATCATGTCACTATCTTATTCGTAGTTGGAAATAATGATCAGTATGACAACTTCAAAAAGATAGCGAATAAAAAGACGGACATCATAGATACGATTGATCATATCTTAAAAGGATTTATGATCAATGATTGTAATGCTTGTTCTGCCAAAGATCTTTGTGATGAAGTAGAAGGATTAAGAGAAATCCATCAATCAATTTAAAAGGGTTTTACCATAACGGTAAGACCCTTCTTTTTAGTTGATATGTTTTAACATCTCTAGAACGACGTTTGCGCCTTCTTCTGTAACTTGATCAACATACTTTGTAAAGTCGTCAGGATCATTGGCACTATCTGACATAGCACGAATGATAACGAATGACACTTCATTCATATACGCAACTTGTCCAACTGCAGCACCTTCCATTTCAGCACATTCTCCTCCAAAGTTTTCGATGATCGTTTCTTTTTGTTCTGTTGTACAAATAAATTGATCACCAGAACAAATTCTTCCTTTAACGATTTGTCGTTCGGAATTCACTGTAGAGATAGCCTGTTCTGCGATAGAAATAAGATTCTCATCTGCTTCAAAACTAATTTTACCACTATAAGGTACTTCACCCTTTTTATATCCGATTGCACTTACATCATAATCATGTTGAACGACTTCTGTCGATATTACAAAATCGCCAATATTCAAAGAATCATTCAAACCACCAGCACATCCTATGTTAATGATAGCTCCAACTCCATACTTTTCTATTAGGATCTGTGTAGCCAATGCGGCATTGACTTTACCCATTCCACACTGTACTACTACAACATCTTGTTCTCCCACTTTACCAACACAGAAATCCAATCCAGCAACAACATCTGTTTTAGAAATTTCTTCTGCTTGTTTGATTGCACTGATTTCCGTTTCCATTGCAGCAACGACACCAACGATTTTCTTCATATCCGATTCCTCTTTCTATTAATTATCACTACAGAATTATAATCCATGTCATTGAATTTTTTTAAAACATCTTTTTTCATATGTATTAATTCACAAATATCTCACAAATGTAATGTATAATTATTTTATTAAAAACGGGAAGAGGTAATATGGATATTGCGGCATTGATTTTTCCAACAACGATACCAATGTTAATAACTGGTTTTTTTGCGTTGATAGAACAATATACAAAATTTTCAGAATGGAAACATTCCCATCGTCAGATCGTAATAGGACTTGTATTTGGTCTTTACGCAATATTCTCTACAGAATGTGGTGTAG
>CAVCCE010000029.1:0-9587 GCA_963600555.1 Duodenibacillus sp. | reverse complement strand
ATCGTTGGATTGCTGGTTGGTGGTTTGATGGTGCCTGCAGTTGAAATCTTAGAGAAAGATTTGAAGGTCGATGATGCAACAGGATTGGCTATTACATTCTTGATTGGAAGTGTCGTAGGATTGTTGTTTACGTCAAAACAAGTACTTACACAACTATTTGGTGTTGTATGCATCATTCTCTTTACATTTGTAGTTTCGTTTATTCTTTGGAAAGAAATCAAACATTTTGTTGGATTGAGAGTAACTGAAAGAGAAGAGACAGAAGGCATTGATACTTACGCTAGAGGTATCAACCATGCTTATTTGAAATATATGCCAGTTGTAAAGGATGGTGTACTTGGAAAAGCAGAGTATACACGTACAAAAGATATTCTTCCAGATGAAGATATTGTATTGAATTCATCTAGTTCTACGACTGCTTCAACGATTACAAAGGTTGAAATCATCACAAGACGTTCAGCTTTCGATAAGCTTAAGAAAGCATTGGATTCTATTGGTGTATCTGGAATGACTGTAACAGAAGTCATGGGATGTGGTGTACAAAAAGGTGCAGCGGAATATTATCGTGGTGTACCTTTAGAAAGTGTATTGTTAGAAAAGATACGTATTGAGATCGTTATCAGTAAGGTTCCTGTTGAACTTGTCGTGAATACTGCTAGAAAAGCATTGTATACAGGTCATATTGGAGATGGAAAGATCTTTATATATGATGTAAGAGATGCTTTGAAAGTTAGAACTGGTGAAACAGGTTATAATGCTTTACAAGCGGTAGAAGATGTAGAAGATGTAGGTTAAAGAAGAAATGGAATACATTTCTTCTTTTATAAGATAAAACTTATAGGTGATATAAAAATAATATATTTGTAGTTATGCGATACAAGGACTACAATCTTTCTATTCAATATAGGGGATGTTTTTATGAAAGTTGTTGTTTTTCAAGGTAGACCAGATGTTGATTACATCACACGTGATGAGATGGTACAGGAATGGAAATCATCTTTTCAGAAATTAGGAATTACAGATTATGAAATTAAAAATTCATTTGATCCTAATCGAGCGAATGAACAAATAGATCAAGATGTGAACGCTGTAGTAGGTGTTTATGTAAATGGTGAGATATTCTCTCAAGAATTTTTTAAAAATCATCCAAATTTAAAATATGTTGCGACAATGGCACATGGATTTGGAAAAATAGATCCAAAGACGATTGAAGATGGTGTTACTTATACAAATACAGTTTATGGAAATATGACGATTGCGGAATATTCCATGGCATTATTGATGGAAACGATGCATCATATTCAAAAAGAAAATGACTTTTATCGCCATGAATTGGATCTAGGAATTCCGGGTTTTAGTACATGTACTAGACAGATGGAATTATATGGTAAGACAGTTGGTGTTATTGGTATAGGTTCTATTGGAATGTGTTTTGCGAAGATGGTTTCTAGTTTTGGAACACATGTCTTAGGATATTCTAGACATGTCAAAACAGATCCGGAATATGATTTTATTGAACAAGTATCTTTAGATGAATTGTTAGAAAGAAGTGATATCATTTCAATTCACACACCTCTAACAGATGAAACAAGACATATGATCAATGAAGAATCAATTAAGAAAATGAAGGATGGCGTTATCCTTATCAATACAGCTAGAGGGGATATCGTTGATGAAGATGCTTTGTATGATGCGCTAATGTCAAGGAAGATCTATGCGGCAGGTCTGGATGTCGTTTCTGGAGAACCTAGAAGTACAAAATCAAAGATCTTTGATTGTAGAAACGCAATTATAACTAGACATATTGCTTGGCTTCCTCGTGAAGCAAGAATCAGAGCAGTACATATAGCGTCAGAAAATGTGGCGAATTGGATCAATGGAAAACCAACGAGTGTAATACGATGAGGTGGATTATGGAAAGAGAAAAGATTTTTAGTAAGAGTGTATTAGAGAAGCCTGAAACAAAGCGTGCTAGCCGAAGTGCTGTAAAACTTGATTTTAATGTTTTGAGAAGATTAGGATACAATGAAAATCCTTATGGAATGCCTGAATCAGTATTAGAAGCAATGAATGAAGCAAACAAGAAGGGTTATAACTATCCAGACTTTGTTTGTATGGCTCTACGTACAGCGTTAGCTGAAAAGTATGGTATGACAATTGATAATGTTATTTGTGGAGCAGGTAGTAGTGCTTTGATCACAATGGTGGGACAAGCATTCTTAGATCCAGGGGATGAAGCTATCTTATGTCCAACATTTGCAGCATTTAATGACATGATTGAAATTGCTAGAGCGAAGACGATTACAGTTCCTCTAACAGAAGATAAAGGATATGACTTAGATGGAATCTTAAAGGCAGTGACAGATAAGACAAAGATGGTCGTTATTTGTAATCCAAATAATCCTACTGGTCAATATTTATCTTATGACGCAATTGAAACGTTCGTAGAGAAATTACCAAAGAATGTTGTTGTTATTATTGATGAAGCATATATTGAACTAGCGACTGCAGAAGATTGTAAGACTATGATTCCTCTTGTGAAAAAATATCCTGATAGACCTATCGTTATCATGAGAACTTTCTCTAAGTTTTATGCGTTAGCTGGTATTCGTGTTGGTTATGTCATCTGTAATGAAGAAGTGGCACAAGGAATCAGTGTAGTACCAGGAAGTACTGTTTCTTGTGGTGCACAAGCTGCAGCTGTACAAGCTTTGAAAGAACAAGAATACTATCAAGAAACAAAGAAGAAGATCGTTGCGGGAGCACGTTATATTGAAGAAGAATTAAGAAAACTTGGATGTGAAGTATGGACGACACAAACAAACTTTATCTTATTTGATCCACATATGGATTATGAAGATGTTCGAACAAAGCTAATTGAAAAAGGTATTCATATTTCTACACCAATGATGGATCGTGTTTCTGTATCAACACCAGAAAATAATGAATATTTCATTCAATGTATGAAAGAAATCTTAGAAGAGAGATAGTACCTCTCTTCTTTTTGAGATAAAATAGAGAACGTTTAGGAGAATAAGTATGTTAAATTTTGCGTGTGATTATATGCAGGGATGTATTCCTTCCATTTTAGAAAGATTGAATCAGACAAATATGGAAGCTACGGTAGGTTATGGAGATGATCCATATAGTATCAGTGCTAGAAATAAGATCAAAGAAGCTTGTGGATTAGAAGAGGCTGAAATTCGTTTTCTAGTTGGTGGTACGCAAGCTAACGCAACTGTGATTGATGGATTGTTGAGAAACTATCAAGGTGTCATTGCGACAACGACTGGACATATTGCGGTACATGAATCTGGTGCTATTGAAGCTAGAAATCACAAAGTCATTACAGTAGAAGGTAAAGAAGGAAAGGTCATGGCTTCTACTGTTAAAGCATATATGGAGAAATTCTTTGGGGATGATACGCATCCTCATATGGTCCAACCAGGAATGATCTATATTTCCCAACCAACAGAATTTGGAACATTGTATTCTAAGAAGGAATTAGAAGATCTTAGAAGTGTATGTGATGAATATCATCTATATCTATATGCTGATGGAGCTAGACTTGCGTATGCGTTAGGTTCTGAAGATAATGATGTATCTTTAAAAGACCTAGCGAAGTATTGTGATGTATTTTATATTGGTGGAACGAAGTGTGGAACATTATTTGGAGAAGCAGTCGTAATTCCTGATAAGAATTTGATTCCTTGTTTCTTTACGACAATTAAACAAAATGGTGCTTTATTAGCGAAGGGAAGATTATTAGGTGTTCAATTTGATGAGATGTTCACAAAAGATCTATACTTTGAAGCAGGTAAGAAAGCTGTTCAATATGCCAAAAAACTAACAGCGGCTTTTGAAGAAGCAGGCTATGAAGTGTATATGCCAACGTATACAAATCAGTTCTTTATTAACTTCGAAGATGATGTCTTAAAGAAGATACAAGAAAAAGTTGCGACTAGTTTCTGGGAAAAGACAGATGAAAATCATACTTTGATTCGTTTAGCTACTTCATGGGCCACAACGGAAGAAGAAGTAAATGAATTGATTGCTTATCTACAAGCATGTAAGCATTAAACATAACAAATATAAAGTTCTCTGATACAATACATTGAAGGAGGACTTTTTATATGACAAGAAAGAATTTTGGTGCGAAACCATATTGTTATCCACAAAATGTATTTATTATTTCTACATATGATGAGAATGGGAATCCAGATGCAATGAATGCAGCGTGGGGAGGTATTAGTGATACACGAGAGTTTATGTTATGCTTAAGTGAATCACATAAGACAGTTAAGAATTTAAAGAAAACAGGAGCCTTTACAGTTTCTATGGGTGATGCAAAGCATGTCGTTGCTTGTGATTATGTTGGAATCACTAGTGGAAATACAGTTTCAAATAAGTTGGAAAATGCTGGATTTACTGTGAGCAAGAGTGAATATGTGAATGCTCCAGTTATTAATGAATTACCAGTATGTGTTGAATGTAAAGTGAAAAGTTATTCTGATGAAACGGGAATGTTATTAGGTGAAATCGTAAATGTATCTGTAGATGAATCATGTATGGATGGGGATAAAGTAGATATCACAAAAGTACAACCTATCGCATTTGATCCATTTAATAACACATATCATGTGATTAGTGAAAAGGTTGGTAATGCATTTAGTGATGGAAAGAAGTTGATAAAATGAACATTGTAAAGGAACATCCATCTATAACAGGATTAACGATATCTACAAAACTATTTCAAAATAATTTAATTCAATGTTTCTCATTGGGAAAGGGAACAGATATCTCTCAAGAAACATATCCAACTGAACACTTATTCTATGTACTAGATGGTAGTGGAGATATATTGGTGAATGATAATCAATATATGGTCAGTTCTGGTGATTGTTTATTGGTTGAGGATAATGTATTATGTGGTACAAGAACAGACGATGGAATCGTTTATATAGAAATTATTCTAGGAAAGGAAAATGAAATGAATCAGATCGTAAAATCAAGTGAAGTATTTAAATTGGCAGAATTATTGCCTTATCAGAAGGATAGCATCGTGAATGCAGATATTGCATCTAATGATACTATGAAGTTTGTTGTGATGGCATTTGATGAAGGAACAGGGTTATCTCCACACGCAGCTCCTGGTGATGCTATCGTGTTTGCTTTAGAAGGTGAAGCTACGATTGGCTATGAAGGAAAAGATTATCCAATCAAGGCTGGAGAACAATTCCGCTTTGATAAAGGTGGAATGCATGCCGTTACAGCTAATGGAAAATTTAAGATGGCATTGTTATTAGTACTTAAGTAAGATGGTGTAACAACCATCTTTTTTTATTTCTCAAACTTTTTTTTGGAAAATCAAAAAAACACGTGAATATTTAATTGTAAGGGTAAAGGAGGAATTGAAGATGTATCCATTACAAGAGTTTATTGACGTAGTAAAAGATAAGATCGTTTCTTATCTTCCAGAAGGAAAGTATGAGATTAGTTCTGAAGTAGTGAACAAAGTTGATCATGCCTATCGAGGTTTAAAGATCAAGAAGAAAGGAGATCAACTAGAACTCTATGTGAATATGGAAGACTGTTATGAGAAATATTGTGGAGCTAGTTCTATGAGTGATATCTTAGAAGGAATTAGAGATATCTATATGAATCGACCAGATATCGAAGAACCAACATGGCTTAAAAACTATGAAAATGTTAAAGACAAGTTTTTTGTGAAAGTATGCAAGTATGACCCAAATAATAAATTGTTGGATCAAGTTCCATATCTACAGATGTCAGATCTTATCATGACATATCATATCCTAATACAACAAGAAGATAGAGAAGTAATGTCTATTACAGTAAAAAATGAAATGTTAGATATTTGGAACGTTTCTTTGAAAAAATTTAGGGATGATGCAATGAAGAGTACAATGGCTTTATTTCCACCTATCTTTGATGCAATGGAAAGAACGCTTGGTTTTCAAACAGAAATGATATCCTTTACCAATGAAGATTTTCTATATGGTGCAGGTGTATTATTTTATCCAGGAACGATTGAAAAATTGTGTGAATTATGCAAAGGTAGTTTTGTTTTGATTCCAGCTTCAATTCATGACCTAATAGCTATGAATGTGAAACTTGTAGAATCTTTTGATGATCTTAATGTAACGATTGAAGAAACGAATGAAGATTATTGTGACAATGGGAAAGAAGCATTATCTGATCATTGTTATGTCTATGATAAAGATTATGGTGATCTAGAAACATGTGATGAATATCTTAAAAGAGTGAAAAAGAAGTCTTTTTAGATCTGGTATAGTTTTGCGAGTGCTGCTAAACTAGAAATATGAATCAATTTCTAACAAACTATTCTGAAATATCTTTTTTAGAGAAGTTAAAAGAGAATTTGAGAAAATGTAATGAATTTGTGATATCTGTAAGTTTTATCAAGATAGCAGGATTAAGATTACTAACAAATGAATTAGAATCTGCTTTACAAAGAGGTTGTAAAGGCAGACTGATTACATCTACTTATCAGAACTTTACAGATATCGAATCATTACGTGTCTTTTATCGTCTTCAACAACAATATCCATTATTTTCTTGTCATTTGGATGATGAATGCTTTTCGGATTCTCAATTTTCTACATTGGGTTTTCATTGTAAGGGATATATCTTTCGATATGAGGATCATGTAGAAATGATCGTTGGATCTTCTAATATCACTAGATTCGCACTATTAAAGAATATTGAATGGGATCTTTTGTTGGATGAATCATTAGATAGTGAAATCTATCAACAAGTTTTAAATGAATTTGAGTATCTATGGAACAAGACATATCTTTTGAATGATGATGTCATTCAACGTTATTTTCAAAAACTTAACTATGCGATTGAAAGATGGGATATGGACTATGTTATCGATAGAAGTGATATCAAACCAAATTACATGCAAAGAAATGCATTAAAAGAGTTGAATCGTTATCGTACGATGGGAATTACACGTGCTATTACGATTTGTAGTGCAGGTTCTGGTAAGACATATCTATCTGCATTTGATGCATTGAATTTCAATCCGAAGAGATTATTGTATGTCGTTCATGAAAGTTCTATATTATCGAAGTCGTTAGAAACGTACAAAAAGGTATTTGGAACACAAGTAACGATGGGGAAGTTTACTGCAGACGAAAAAGATATCGATTCAGATTTCTTGTTTTCTACAAATGTATCCATGGCAAAGAACTTAGATTTATTTCCTAGAGATACATTTGATTATATTGTTATTGATGAATGCCATCACGCTGTAGCGGAAAGTTATAAAAAAATCATTAATTACTTTGAACCTGAATTTTTATTAGGTCTAACAGCTACACCAGAAAGACTTGATAACCAAGATGTATTATCATTGTTTGATGAAAATGTACCTTATGAACTAAGACTAAGAGACGCTATCATCAACGATTTGATCGTTCCTTTCCACTACTATGGAATTCGAGATAAATTGATTGATTATTCTTTGAATAAAAACGCTGAAAGAAAGATGATTGCGGAATTGTCCGATACAAAACATTGTGATTTTATTTGTTCAGAGATAGAAAATCATCGACAAGAAGGAAAATTAAAAGCACTTGTTTTCTGTAAGAATCAAGCTCACGCTAGGATGATGTCAGAAGCTTTCAATGAAAGAGGCTATCACTCTACATATCTAACTGGAAGAAATACAGTTGGTGAAAGAATCAAGGCGTATGAGGAATTACAGAAGGATGAAAGTGGAACATTAGAAATTCTTTGTTCTATTGATATCTTGAATGAAGGGGTTGATATTCCTGGTGTTAATATGGTCGTATTTTTAAGACCAACAGAATCTTCTACGATTTTTATTCAACAACTAGGTAGAGGTTTACGTAAATATAATGATAAGAAATATGTGACGGTGTTAGATTTTATTGGGAATAGTTATAAGAGAAGTGTTCAGATTGCCTTAGCACTTGGAAGTTTATCAGAGAATCTTGTTTTAGAAAAAAAGCTATTAAAAGATATGGTCAAAGATGATTTTAAAGCAGTTGGTCTCAGTGAATATGGTGTAGAGATCCATTTGGATCATGAAAGCCAAGATGAAATTATTTCTTATCTAGAAAATGAAAACTTTAATAGTAAACAATACTTAAAACAGGATTATCTCAATTTTAAAAAGTATATTGATTCTGAAGATTACCCAAGGCATATGGATTATTTGAATAATGATTGTGCTCCAGAACTGATGAAGTTTATGAGTGTGAAGCATGAAAACAAGAAAGCAAATTGTTATTATCTTTTTTTGAGAGAAATTGGTGAAATAGATGATATCTTTTCTCAAGAACAAGTTGTATTTCTTCAAACTCTATCTAAGTTATTACCACTTGTAAGACCATATGAATATCAAGTCGTTTCATTGTTGTTGGAAGGATCAAGATCAATTGGAACATTGAAAGAAATCTTACATTGTACGAATGATGAATTTGATCATGTCATTAAATATATGATGAAAGATTCTTTAATTAGAAAACAAGATAAAATGTATTCTTTAAATGTAGAAATGAATGAGGAATTCAAAGAACATGTAGA
This sequence comes from Duodenibacillus sp., assembly GCA_963600555.1. Classification (GTDB taxonomy): domain Bacteria; phylum Bacillota_I; class Bacilli_A; order Erysipelotrichales; family Erysipelotrichaceae; genus Bulleidia. Next base: position 986 of record CAVCCE010000029.1, on the reverse strand, counting down.
AGATATTCTTTCTTATGGTCTAACAAAATATGATGCTGAATACCAAGATACTATAGAACCATTCTTATTATGGAAGAGCTATCGCATGGATCAAGTTCAAAGAAAATTATTGAAAGATCCTAAAAGTAATCAAAAAGGAACATACATCTATGATGATAAAGTTGTTATCTTTGCGGCATTAAAGAAAGATAAATCAATAGAAGAAAGATTGAATTATAAAGATAAATTTATTACATCAAAACTCTTTCAATGGGAAACGATGAATAATGTAAGTGAAAAAGAATATCAGGCATTAAAAAATAGTTCTTTTGCGTATTTGTTTGTAAGAAAGGTTTCTGAAGAAAATGGAATCGTATTACCATTTACATATATTGGAAAAGGTAAGTTAACAAATCCTAGAAGACAAGAAGATAACAAGACATATTTATTTGATATTGAAATGGAAGAAGAACTTCCAGATTATCTGCAATATGATTATCAAATTAATAAGGTGAATTGACATGAAAGAAGTGAAAGTTGTAGCTGCGGTAATATTCGATGGAAGCCGGGTATTTGCGACGCAAAGAGGCTATGGAGATATGAAAGATGGGTGGGAGTTTCCTGGAGGGAAAGTAGAAGAAGGTGAAACGCTCCAACAAGCATTGAAAAGAGAAATCAAAGAAGAATTGAATACAGATATTTTAGTGAAAGAACATATCATGACGATTGAACATTCCTATCCAAAATTTCATTTGATCATGGATTGTTTCTTGTGTAATGTCATTTCTGGAAATCTAGAACTTATAGAAGCAGAGGATGCAAAGTGGGTGGATAAAGATACAATAGATTCTCTTGATTGGTTACCTGCAGATTTGAAAATACTCCCAGTTTTAAAACAAAATTATTTGACTTAAAGTGAACTTTAAGAATAATAATTAATTTGAGGTTAAGCATATGAGTGAAGAAAAAACATATACGATATCAGAAGTATCTAAAATATTATGTAT
>CAVCCE010000028.1:0-9799 GCA_963600555.1 Duodenibacillus sp. | reverse complement strand
ATACTAGATTATCTACTTCATTGAATGGATCACTTGAAAAAGGAATATCACCTCTCCAATCAATATATTCAAAAATATTTGCCATATAAGTTCTCCCCTTACTTTCACTATTATAACTTAATGAATAAAATTTCTGAAATTTCCATAATATTTTATATTTTTTAAGAAAGCGCTATCATTTAGAATAATATCGGAAAGAGTGGTTTTCATAACAATCATATTCACCTTATGTTTTCTCACATTCCTAAAGATTGTTCTACCGCTATCTTTCCTTAAAAAACATATTAGGTGACAATATGAAAGACTGGAAGAAATGGATAGGAAGAGATGTAATCGTTTTGTTGAAAGATGGAAAAGAATTAACAGGAGTTTTAGAAGGTCCTGTAATCTATTCTGAAAATTCAACTCCAAAAGAATTACGACTTCTGAATGGTATCTTTGTCACCAGAATAAAAACAAAAGATATCTCCAAAATTAAAGATACCTTCTGATATTCCCCTACATGGGCTTTTCCCTCAAGGCTCATGTAGAGGTTTTTTTATATTTTCTCGTTTGCTGGAATACCATTCCAAAGTCTATAATAAACACTCTTATTTTTTAATAATTCTTCGTGTTTTCCTTCTTCAATGATTCCATTCTTACCAAGAACAACGATCCTATCTGCGTTCTTAACAGTTGTTAAACGATGTGCAATCGTTAATGTCGTTCTACCAACAGACAATCCTTCTAAGCTCTTTTCAATCAAGATTTCACTTTCATTATCCAAGGCTGATGTAGCTTCATCCAATAAAAGAATTGGAGGATTCTTCAAGAACACTCTAGCGATAGAGATTCTTTGTTTCTGTCCACCAGATAACTTAACACCTCTTTCACCAACATATGCATCATATCCACCATTTAACTCTTGGATAAATTCATCCGCACCCGCAAGTTTTGCGGCATTGATGATTTCTTCTCTTGTAGCTCCAGGTTTACCATATTCGATATTCTCCGCAACTGTTCCAGAGAATAGATATACATCTTGTTGTACGATACCAATTGCGTTTCTTAAGCTCTTTAACGTTACGCCTTTGATATCTTGTCCATCAATTTCTACTGCACCTTCCGTCGTATCATAGAAACGAGGAATCAAGGAAGCCATTGTTGTCTTACCTCCACCACTTTCTCCAACAAGTGCTAGATTTTCACCTGGATGAATCGTTAGACATAGATCATGTAGTACACGTTTATTATCATCTGGATAATCAAACGTAACATGGTCAAATTTCACTTCACCACCATTCACAACCAACTCTTTTGCGTCATCTGCATCCTTGATATCAATTGGTGTATCCATGATTTCAAAGAATCTTTCTATACCTGTAATACCTTGTGAGAACTGTTCTGCGAATTCTACTAATCGTCTAATCGTAGAAATCAATGTAGATACATACAACATATACATTACTAGATCACCAGCATTGATCTTTCCATAAACAAGGAACAAGCCACCTGCAATGATTGTAATGCTGTACATTAATCCATCAAACAAACGAATACACATATTCAAGTTTGCCATCGCATAATAACGTTTTTTCTTGATCTTCTTTAACTGAACATTTCCATCCGCAAACTTCTTTAATTCTGTTTCTTCCGCATTAAATGCTTTTACGACTTTTTCACCTAACAAAGAATCTTCTACTTGCGCATTCAATTCACCAATCTGTATACGTTGTTCTTTTGTAGCAGAACGAAACTTATGATTTAATTTGATAGAACCCCAGATCATAAAAGGAACACACATGAAGATCAATATCGTTAAAGGTACAGAAGCACTGCATAAAATAATAAAAGATACTAATATCTTGATACCTGCGATAAAGAATTCTTCTGGACAATGGTGTGCGAATTCTGTTACATCAAATAAGTCTGATGTAATTCTAGCCATGACTTGTCCAATCTTCGTATTGGAATAATAAGAATCTGATAATCTTTCTAGTTGGTCAAAAGCATCACTTCTCATGTCTGTTTCAATATAGACACCCATGATATGACCTTGTGAGCACATAAAGAAATACGCTGCCGCATCAACCAATCTCAATACAACATACAAGATAGCCATCTTTGCAACAAGATCTACTGTTAATGACAACGGTTCATACATCGCTGTATTTGTTAGATTTGACATGATACGAGGTAACACGATATCACAAAGCGTTGTTAGTGCTGCACAAAACAAATCAAAGAATAAGATCTTCTTATATTTCATCAAATACGGAATAAATCTCTTTAATAATTCTTTTGTACTATATGTTTTCGTTACTGTTTCCGACATATAAATACCCCCTAATAATTTAGATTCTATTGTAATGAATTCCATAAAAAAAAGAAATGATTATGATTCATTTCTTTCTTCTCCATTGAATGTAATCATTCATACAATTTGTTTTAAACCCTTCTACCGGAACAGTAGACAAGTAATCCCACCACTCGGGTATATCACCAAGATTTGAAAATACTTGAATGCCATTATCTATAAAATGATATACATCTTGTTTGTTAAAACACCATTCATTTAATCCAACTTCATAAAGATCCATATCATGAATGAAATCAATCATTTTTTGATCAGCTTTGCGAATGTTCGCACCTAATCTTAATGAATGAGGTTTCTTGTGACAATGAAAATAATCTTGTATCTCTTCAATGATTTCTTTTTCTCCAGAAAACAAGATACATCTATCATACACTTGGTATTTCTCTAACAATTTCATTACTTCATCCATCAGACCCAATTCTTTAAATTCTACTTCCATAAAGAAATCTTTTCTTCTTAAAGTTAATATCCATTGAATCAGATCTTCAAACAACAATATATGAGCAAATCCAATTCCTCTACCTGTTCTATATTGTGGTTCATAATACCATTGTTCATCTAGATATCCACCTTTAGGAAATGGTCCTAAGATATTTCCTCTAAAAGGAATCACCACACTTTTTAATTCTTCATATGTACATTCATTGATGTTCTTTCCTTGTAATCTTCGATATTCTTTAGGTGCAAGTCTTTGAATAGATGCATCATGAAAGACAACGAGCTGATTGTCTTTTGTCTTACGAATATCGATTTCAATACCATCTGCACCATGATCATATGCAGCCTGTATTGCCTGCATGGTATTTTCTGGAGCTACACTAAAGTCTCCACGATGAGCTATGATCTTATTTCTATACATAACAACAAATAACACCGGTTTCCCGGTGTCTCCTTTTTATCCATTTCTTCCTTTTTCCCAACCACTTTCTTTCATGTTTGTATAAACATATACACTGGCAGAAAGTGCAGAGAACAAGAACATAATGACAGATAATGCTGCAGCAAGTTCATAATGCATGTTATTGAATTGATTGTAGAGATCAACTCCTAACATCTGTGGATAATTACCATCCATGAGGTATGGTGTTGTAAATGATGAGATATTTGACATGAATACGAATGTAGCTGCTACGAACATATCACGATATGTTAGAGGGATAATCATATCTTTTAATATTCTGAGCTTTCCAGCTCCAGCATCTCTAGCAGCTTCAATCGTTGAGTCATTGATCTTTGACATACTAGCTGCCAATAACATTGTCGCAAAAGGAATATTGAACCATAGATTCATTAATACAAGTCCTTTTCCTGTATACATCAATCCCAACTTGATATTCAAGCCAAATAGTTGTGATATACGATTGATCAAACCAGAATCTCTTACAACTGTAATCATGCCATTTACCGCAACAAGAGTCGGAATAAAACGTGGTAATAAATACAATTTAGAAATCAATTTACTGATCTTTGAATGAGAAAATCTCAAATAGATAGATAACAGATACGATACACCAATCGCTATGACTACTGTCGCTATAACAACTTTCAATGTATAGATGATGTTTGCTACTTCTGTAGAATCTGTAAAGAAGTAGATATAGTTATCCCAACCATACCCTCCTCCTTCAAGTTGAAAACTTTGAAGGATAGAAAGTATGACTGGATATACGATAACTAATAACATCAATACTGCGGCAGGAAGAATCAGAAGATATGGTAGTATCTTATGAAACTTAGTGTCTTGCATAATTAGTTCAATGTACCAATTTCATCATCCCACTTTTCATAAAGTGTTGTTTGTAGATCACCTAATGAAGATACACGGAATTCTGTGATGTTAAGGTCTTTGATTGATTCTGTTAGTGATTCATCTAACTTATCATAGCTAATAACTGGAATTGCACACATTTTATCTAATGCGATATTTTGAGCATCAGCAGATAACATGTAGTTGATAAATGCGTATGCACCATCTTGGTTACTACCGATAGAAGGAATACCTAGACATACTGCGTTACCTGTAAATGAAGGTGTGATTTGTGTAAACTTGATTGATTCAGGTAATGTACCTTCTTTCAATTGTGTTAATGTCATATCAGCCCAAGCAGGGATCATATCTACTTCTTTGTTAGCTAACAAGTCTAATGTACCTTGGTTCTTGTTAGGATATACGACCTTACCACTTGATTGATACATAGAAGAATGTAGTTCCTTCAATAGGTTGAATCCTTCATCCCATTGTTCTTCCCACTTTTCATCGCTTGATGTCAAAGCTTCCTCATCCAAGAAGTTATACACTGCAGTTGTTACGAATGAACCGCCTGCGCCACCTGAAGAAGGTGTGTTATATGCGAATCTACCTGGGTTATCTTTGATCCATTGATAGAGCTCTTCAGCTGTTTCTGGAACATCTGTAACAGTTTCTGAGTTATATGCGATACCTACTGTTGTACCACGATAAGGGATAACAAGGTCATCTCTATAAGTAGCTTGTACTGTTAGGTCTTCAGAGTTAGGAATCTTATCTTTATCTAATGTGACGAAGAAATCTTCTCCACCTTGTGCGACATACTTTGTTACTTCATCTCCACCAAGTTCAATGACATCATAATCTGTATCCGTTTGACCAGCCTTCTTAGCAGCAATGACACGATCATAAAGTGATTCAGCACCTGTACCAGATGTAATGAATTGTAACTTTGCTACATATTCATCCTGAGATTCATTAAACTTTTCAATCTGTTGTTCAAACTGTACACGTACGTTATCAGAACCTGTTGCCCAAACTGTAACTGTAGATTTACTACTTGCCGCACTTGTTGAACCTGCAGAACAACCTGTTAATAATGCTGCACTTAGTAGTGTTGGAACGCTTGCCTTTAGTAATTTCTTGAAATTCATTTTCTTTTTCTCCTTACGCTGCATAAATAAACTTTTCAGCAAATTTCATTGATATTTTTTCATGTGGTTCATATTTAGCCACATCGCTCTTATTGATATACGCTTTGATGATCTTGTCATTATAGTCAATGGATACTTCCGCATAATGTCCTAGTACCATGATCGTTCTGATCGTACCTTCTACACCATCACCATCTTTTGAAAGAATGACATTCTCAGGTCTAACTGCGTATACTTGATTTTCATGATCGATGAAGTTCATTTCACCGATAAATCCTGCTACAAACTTTGTTTCTGGATGATCATAGATTTCAATTGGTGTTCCAATCTGTTCAATGACACCCTTATTCATAACAACGATACGATGTGACATCATCATTGCTTCTTCTTGATCATGTGTAACGAATACAACTGTAATCTGTAATTCTTCTTGAATTTTCTTTAGCTCTTCTCTCATCTGCATTCTGATCTTTGCATCCAATGCTGAGAATGGTTCATCCAATAAAAGTACAGATGGTTCAAGAATCAACGCTCTAGCAATCGCAATACGTTGTTGTTGTCCTCCAGACAATTGTGTTGGGTACTTCTTTTCTGTACCACTCATATTGACAAGAGCCAATCCTTCTTTGATCTTTCTTTGAATCTCATCTTTTGGTAACTTTTTGATCTTTAGTCCAAATGCGAGATTCTGTTCAACTGTCATATGTGGCCAAAGGTTATAGCTTTGGAACACCATAGATGTTGGTCTTTTTTCAGGTGGTAGGTTTCTTACAGATTCTCCATCGATCAAGATATCTCCTTCATCAATAGATAAGAAACCACCTAATGTTCTTAGGATCGTAGATTTACCACATCCACTAGGACCTAACATCGTTAGAAATTCACCTTTATGAACTTCAAAATTAATATTGTCAACACCATCTCCATTCGAGTAGTGTTTCTTCATATCTTTTATTTGTAGCTTCACTTCATTTTCCATACTACATTCCAAATCCTTTCGACATCGTATTCGCATTCATATATTTACGAACTAGGAATAGGATCAATACTGTTGGTATGATCAAGATCAATGACAATACAGGTCCAGCTGTTAATGGATATTCCATGATGATTCCATATAACGCTACTGGTATTGTTTGGATCTCTGGGAAACCAATCAGCAATGTTCCTTGTGCTTCTTCTAAAGATCCTAAGAATGTAAATACACTTCCTACTACGATTCCTGGCATTGCCATTGGCAATGTGATCTTAAAGAAAGTCTTGATTGGTCCTGCTCCTACATCCCTAGCACTTTCTTCCTGTTGTTTATAAACAGCTCTAAATGATCCACTTGGAATCCAAGTCATAAACATCATGGAATTGACTACATGAATGATGACAACTCCTAAGAATGTTCCCATTAGATTTAGCTTATAGAACAATATCGCAATAGAGATATACAATCCCATTCTTGGATAAGCATTACTTAATAAGAATGACAGTAAGAATACTTTCTTACCCTTAAAATTAAATCTAGCTAATGCATACGCTGCAGGAATACATATCAATGCAGATACGATCGTTACTACGATTGCTAACAAGAATGACATGCCTACCGCAGATAGTAATGAACTCTGTCCTAATACGAACTTCCACCACTTAAATCCAAATTCCTGTGGAATCACTGCAGGTACTTCATATTTATTCGCAAAAGCTAACATGAATAGATTCATCAATGGTAAATAGAAGAATAATACGAATACCACCAAAATCAGATATTCATAGTATTTCTTTTCACCTATCATGCCTTTGAACTTCTTAAACATGATTCCTCCAATTCTAGTGCTTGTTTTACTTGTCTAGTCGTCATATTTTCTACGACATCCATTTGAAGAAAATGTTGTTGGTCTTGTTTTTCATTCACTGTCCAAACACTTGCCTTCAAATGCATCTGTTCCATTAAAGAAATCATGTATGTCCTTAAGAAATGATATTCAATATTAACGACTCTTATTCCAGAACGATGTATCTTCAATAAAGCCGTTTCAATATCTTCACTATTCTTTTTTTCTTCATAGATATTTTCAACGACATTCTCAATATTGAAATATACACATGCTTTTTCAAAACCTTTTTGTCCATCGCTACATTTATGAATATCTACATTTCCTGAATAGATCAGTTGTTCACTAACACCTGTTTCTATTGCACATTGATATACAGATTCTTCTAAATTTTCACTTTTCAGATCGCAATTCATTTTTTTATCTGGATGTTGTTTCAATAATTCAAATGCTTGTTTTAAAGAAACACCTGAGAATTCATCATGACCTAACACAAGTTCATCTTCATTCTTTCGGATATCTACTTCTACACAATCTACATTTGTATTAAGTGCATATTCAAGAAACTCTATTGAGTTTTCTTTTGTGCTATCACATCCCGAATGTGCTGTAATTTTCATTTCTAGCCCCTTTCCGCAGATAATATATGAGGCAGTTGTTAAGACATTCATTACCTTTTCAAAAAGAAATTGTTAATAAATCACAAGAAATGTTAAACCTTTTTTACATAACATTTTCTTAACAAAAACATAATCAAAACGGCCTTTCAACATCATTTCCCTATTTGTATAATGCATATGCAGAAAGGCAAAAAACATGGAAACAATAGCTACATTTCATAAAGATCTAGAACGTGGATTCCAAGGAAATCACTCCTATACTTGCACGCTTCCAGACGATATACAGAAGTTACGGATAGTGCTCACTTACAACAAAGATAAAATTGATGATATTCATGCCTATATGAATAAATATCAAGAAGAATTATTACCAATCCTTACAAATTATCTAGAATATCCAGCTACCTTAGAGGAATATGAAGAGTTTGTTAAAAACATGAAAACCGAAATACAACTCTGTTTAATGATGGATAGCCAATTTATAGGCAATGTACATAAACCAGGTACAAAAAAAGAAATCCTTCTCACAAAAGAATCTTCTAGTGAAGGTTGTATACAAATTGATACATTTAAAACAAATATTTCAATCATCATAAATGTATTCCAAGTCATAGAAGAAGGAACATCATATGATGTGATCGTAGAAGGAGAATGATGTTATGTGGAAAAGAGTTGAATTACATAATCATACAGTAGAATCTGATGGAAACTTAAAACCAAAAGAATTGGTATCTTTTCTTCATGAACAAGGTATTCAAAATTTCTCTATCACAGATCACAACACAATTACAGCTTGGGACAAAGCGAAACCATATGTGAAGAAATATGATATGGAAATGATCCAAGGATTTGAATTAACATCATTCTATGGACATATGTTGATACAAAATATCAATGAATATTTTCCATGGGATGATATCGATGAAGAAAACGCAGATAAACTATTTGAAAGAGCACATAAATTAGGTGCTATCGCTGGTCCTGCTCACCCTTTTTCTATCCCTACACCATTTTCAAATGGTATGAATTGGTCTATGAAAATTCATGACTATCATTTAGTAGATTTCATTGAAGTCATTAATAATGCACATACTATGGTAACTGATAATAAAAATGGAATCTTGTTTTGGGAAGATCTGATCTTTCAAGGGTATGATATCGCAGCTGTATCAGGTATGGACCTACATCGTATAACAGATATTTCCAACTTCTATACGACATATATCAATGTGCATCACCTCAACGATCCTTTATCCAAACAACTCAATGACGCAATCAAATCATGTCAAACACAAGTCACAAAAAGACCTGTTATCAATTATCAAAGAAATCCATACACAATTGATATCACAATAGACAATTGTGATAACTATCATTACCTGTTGTTGGAATATCGAACAAAAGATCAAACAAAAATCTATCAATACAATAAAAAAACAATATCTATTCCAATCCAAGAAACAGATATTGCGACAATCATGTTATATGAGAATACAATTGATTGGAAACATTTACTAACAGTTATTGGACCAATCAAGAGTTAAAAGAAAAACCCATACATTTTCTGTATGGGTTTTTGGTAGAGCGAGTGATGAGAATCGAACTCACGTATGCAGCTTGGAAGGCTGCCGTTCTACCATTGAACTACACTCGCAAAAGATGGTGTCTCGGAAGGGAATCGAACCCTCGACCCACTGATTAAAAGTCAGTTGCTCTACCACCTGAGCTACCGAGACATTGCGGTGGTAAAAAAATTGGCTGGGGCAGCGAGGATCGAACTCACGATGAGGGAGTCAAAGTCCCTTGCCTTACCGCTTGGCTATGCCCCAACAGGCCGCCTTTTGTTCAGTATCAGATGATACAACCAAATAAATGGTGGAGACGGGTGGTTTCGAACCACCGAACCCAGAGGGAGCAGATTTACAGTCTGCCGCGTTTAGCCACTTCGCTACGTCTCCATTAAATAAATGGTGCCGACTATAGGAATCGAACCTACAACCTACTGATTACAAATCAGTTGCTCTGCCAATTGAGCTAAGTCGGCAAATGGTGGAGGTTAACGGGCTCGAACCGCTGACCCTCTGCTTGTAAGGCAGATG
>CAVCCE010000027.1:0-10097 GCA_963600555.1 Duodenibacillus sp. | reverse complement strand
GGTCAATATTTTTTGTGGTAATAAGGATTTTGTTTGCAGGGGATGAAATTAATTTTTCGTTACAAATTTTGGCTATATTTGAATTAAGCCATTCTTCTGAAGATTTTTCAATAAAAATTAAATCGTTTTCTTTCATATCGTCTATTAAAATTTCTTGAGAAACATAATTTTGTGGTGCATATGAAATTCTGCCGTCATAAATCAATGATAATTGTAATGGGAAAACGAAATTTAATATTGGTGAATGACTGAGAAATAATACTCTATTTGAATTTGAAATTTGAGATATACATATTTGCAATGATTCTTTTGAGATTTTAAGTTTAGAAATAAAATCTAAAAATAAGTCATCTTCGTACTTATTTGAAAGTTTAGGCATTACTTTGAAATTTACAAAATCAGTAAATTTTTGGAATTCTATAATATCTTGTGTTCTGTAGTCTTCGTATGTAGTTAAACACGCATTCTGAAAGAATCGTGTTAAAGTAGGCTGCGAAAAAGGACTTTGTTTACCAATGTAACTTAAAGTGTTCTCTTGGAATAATTTTTTATTTTCAGTAAAAAACTTGGCAATTTGTCCGTTGGTGGAACTCAAATCAACGATATTTAAATATTCCATTAAGAGAAAACGATTGTTAATAACTTTTTTCATTATATGATTATACGTTACAAAAATAAAAAAAACTATATCTAGTGGAATTCTGAAATATTCATAAATTGTTGATTCAAAATATGAATTGATGATTCACAATTGGCCCGATTATTTTTTTTGTATTTTAATATAATTTTTATAGGACATGTTCAATGATGAAGATTGTGAGGTGGAAAAAGGTATGACTGTTGTTTCTGAAGGTAGAATTCCAGAAATTTCTGAATCAAATTTAGGAAATCTTATTTGCGTTAATAAGAGCTGTGAATAGGATTAGAAAGAAGATAAGATAATTATCTTCTTTTTTATCAAAGTACGTTATACCAACATGAGTTATGATGTTTTATATTCCTGGATATATAAAAACCAAAATAGATGGCAATAATATTTTTTTAGAAAATGAATATACAAATAAATTGTTATCAATAGAAATGATCTATAGAAATGAGCTTGAACATATATTTCAAAAAGGTAGTAGTACAATAAAAACAGAGCTTGAAAAATTTCTTCATGATAATAGATTTTTGTTGAATGAAGATGAGTTTATTAATGAAATACATATGTATTTTAAAGATAATGATGAATATCTTCATTTTATAATGTTGCCAACTGAAAAATGTAATTTTAGATGTATTTATTGCTACGAAAAACATGATAAGCCAGAACTTTCTTTGGATTATTTAGCGATAGCTGAATTTTTGAAGGAAAAAGTGAATGAAAGGAACTGGAAAGGAGTTTATATCAATTGGTTTGGTGGAGAACCGTTGCTTAAAGTTGATGAAATTTCAGAATTTCAAAATCTTATAAGAAATGAAATAACAAATTTTAATATTAAAACTACTATTGTAACGAATGCTTATACGATGAATGAAGAAACAATAAGTCTTTTGGAACAAGGAAATGTTATGTACTATCAGATAACTGTAGATGGTGATATGCAAAATAAAACAAGACTTTTAGCAAATGGTATGCCGACATATGCTACTGTTATGAATAATATACGTAATATGAAAAAACATCATTTTGAAAATTGTGTTATTAGAGTGAATGTTCCTGATAATGCAAAGGATAATCGAAGATTTTATGAGGAATTAAAAGAAATTATAAAAAATGATTCTCGTTTTTTTGTTGATGTACATAAAGTATTTGAAAGTGAATTATACAAGCATGGCAGTTATAAAAATCTTGATGCTGTATATAAAGAAAATATAAATGTAGTAAATGAAATGGGCCTTCCATTAATGAATAAAACAAATGATATTACTCAATGTTATGGTGCAAGGAAAAATTGTTATACATTTCGACCAAACCAAAAAGTTGTAAAGTGTACAGTTTCTTTAGATGAGAATTGGAATCAAATTGGTCGTGTTGAAAATCATCATATTTATATAAAAGAAAATGAAGGTGCTAATTGTTTGAACTCTAATGAAATTAGAAAATGCTTGAGATGTACAAAAATAAAAAAATGTCAGGCTTTAGTTTGTCCGAAATATAAGAATCTTAATAAAAGATGCAATCCAATATTAAATACTACATTTTAAACAGGTGATATTATGAAAAATGAAAAAAAAGTATATAAATTGCTGAAGGGCCATTATAGATTTTCGGCCCTAACAGCAGCAATGGCAATTCTTCCGGCGATATTCACAATTTTAGCTTCACTGAATAATACGAATCTATTACAGAATATTATTGATGGAAAATACGATTTTGCTTTAAAAGCTGAATTTTTAAATATTTTATTTTGGTCTTTAGCACATGGCTTTTATTATTTGTTTTTAGTGATGCAAAATAAATGTGTGAATTATGCATTGGTCCAATATCGTTCTGAAGTTGCTTACGCAATGAGTATGAATGATGAAGTTGATGTCAATTTTTATAATTCAGCGTTGAACAATGATGTTGCACGTGTGGAACAAGCAATTAGAGGTTTGTTTATGATTTTTGATGGATTTGTAAATGCCTTGTGTGCAATATTGGCATTGATTTATATCCATTGGCTAGTAATGTTGTTTTCAGTTTTGATGTTTGCGATGAATTCAATATTACCAAAATTACTAAAAAAACGTTCTACGAATAATGAAAAAGAATTATCTAGAATTCAAGCAGATTTTTTGAGAGATTCAACAGATAATTTGAATGGCTATTCTGTCTGGGATGCATATAATGTAAAAAATGTTATGTGTAATAAGATTGATGAGATTACAAATATATACGAAAGAAGAAGATACAAATTAAACAATATGAAAGATTTATTTTTTCAATTGCCTTTTGTTACAAATATGTTTGGACAAGCTTTCTTAATGGCGTTTGATGTTTTAATGATTTTGTATGGTCAAGTATTGCCTGGGTCAGTTCTTACAGTAGGTCAGCTTGCTGGTACGCTTTTTAATAATGTTACAAGTATGTTTTCTGCTTATACATCTTATGTAGGATATCAAGCAGTATATGGAGAAAAGGTTAAAATTGAAAAAAATAATAAAGTCATAGAAAAAGAAATTCAAAATGATGTAATTAAAATTAAAAATCTTTCATTTTCATACCAAGAAAATAATGAAGTTTTAAAAAATTTTAATCAAACATTTAAAGAAGGGAAAAAATATTTAATTTTAGGACAGTCAGGCTGCGGCAAATCGACATTATTGAACTTGATTTTTAAAGATGTTAAAGGGTATGAAGGAGAGATAACTTTAGGGAATATTGAATATAATGCATTAAGCAAAGAACAGGTTCATAATAAAATTGGATACATTAAACAACAAAGCTATGTTTTTGAGGATTCAATTGAAAAGAATATTCTGTTAGGAAGAAAAATTTCAAAAGATAACTTGAGCGCAGCTAAAACTAACGCTAAATTAGAGGATATGAATGATATAGCCCAAGAAAATGCAAAAAAATTATCGGGTGGTCAAATTCAGCGAGTTTGTTTGGCACGTGAATTATGCGAATATCATTCAATTGTACTCTTAGATGAAGTTGCAAATGCTGTTGATGAAAATACCGCAAAGGATATTTACCATATTTTCTTGCAAAGTAATCGTACTGTGATTGCGGTTGCACATTATTTGCCTGAAGGAATAAAAGAAGAATTTGATGAAATTATTTATATGTAAAAAAATACTAACTTCAAAAAACTGAAGTTAGTATTTTTAGAAGATATAATGAATCCTTGTCTCATCAAAACGATTTTGTTGTTCTCTTTGTTCTGCAGGGTATCCAAGTGGAAAAAGAGAGAATGCTTTGAGATTGTTCGGTAAGTCTAATATCTTTGCGACCATTTCCATTCTTTCTTCTTGAGGACATACTCCGATCCATACACCACCTAATCCTAATGCATCTGTTTCTAACCACATATTTTCTTGTGCGATAGAAAGGTCAATTGGTGCGTACATTGGTGCGGGTAAGTTATCTGTTCGATAAACTGGCACGATAACAACAGGTGCACTAGCACATGGAGAGGAATAAGGTGTAGCCTTTGATAATGCCTGGATCGTTTCTTTGTTTGTTACGACATAGAATTCCCATGGTTGTTGATTACAAGCACTTGGTGCCTGCATGCTTGCTTTTAAGATCTGCAGGATCTTATCTTGTTCTACAGGTTTGTCTAAAAATTTTCGAATACTGACTCTATGATAGATTTCTTTCATGATTACCTCCTATCATTATTTTTACATGTTTCTAAAAAGATTAAAACAAATATGCATATGAATTGACGTATACCCTATGGGGGTATATAACTATTTCTAGAAAGAGGCTGTTATGAGTGAAGTGAAGACATGTCCACATTGTAGTGGAAAACATAAGAAAAGAAGTGAAGATGAAAGAAAGGCATTAGTCACGAGATTGAGAAAAGTAGAAGGACAAATCAGAGGCATCGAAAAGATGGTTGAGGAAGATGCGTATTGTCCTGATATCTTGATGCAGGTAGCTGCCGCAACAAGTGCGTTGAATAGTTTTAATAAAGTTTTGTTGTCTTGTCATATCAAATCATGTGTTAAGACAGATATTCAAAATGGAAAAGATGAAACGATCGATGAGTTGTGTGATATGTTACAAAGATTAATGAAGTAGGTGGTTTTATGGAACAGTATATCGTTACAGGTATGACATGTTCTGCTTGCCAAGCACATGTAGAAAAAGCTGTTTGTAAAGTGGAAGGTGTTGAATCTGTTAATGTTTCTTTACTAACAAATAGTATGCAGGTAGAAGGGAATGTTAGTAGTAAGAAAGTCATTGAAGCTGTAGAAAAAGCTGGATATGGTGCAAAAGTGAAAGGTAGTGTAGTCGAGAAGGAAGAAGATCCTTTGAAGGATACAGAAACACCAAAGTTAAAGAAACGTTTATTTCATTCTGTAATATGGTTGATCATTTTGATGTATATCACAATGGGACATAATATGTGGGGATGGCCTGTACCTAGTTTCTTATCTCATAATCACTTAGGACTAGCTTTAACACAAATGTTAATAACGATCATTGTGATGTATATCAATCGTGCATTCTTTGTATCTGGCTTTAAGAGTTGGGTCCATGGGGCTCCAAATATGGATACACTTGTAGCTCTAGGTTCTTCTGTGTCTTTTGGCTGGTCATTGTATGTGTTTTATGAACTGACATATATGGTTACACAAGGTTCTACAAATATGGAATTGATGACTGTATATCATGATGAGTTATACTTTGAAACTGCAGCGATGATACCTGCACTAATAACAGTAGGAAAGACATTAGAATCTATTTCTAAAGGTAGAACGACAGATGCCTTAAAGAATCTAATGAGGATGGCACCTAAAAACGCAACGATTGAAATTGATGGACAAACAAAACAAGTATCTGTTGAAGAAGTGAATATAGGAGATATCTTTGTAGTAAGACCTGGAGAATCTATTCCTGTGGATGGAGAAATCGTTGAAGGAAATACCGCAATTGATGAATCAGCATTGACAGGGGAATCTATTCCAGTAGATAAGACAGTAGGAAGTTATGTATCTGCGGCTACGATGAATCAATCGGGATTCATCAAAGCGAGGGCAACAAGGGTTGGAAAAGATACAACGTTTTCTCAAATCATTCAGATGGTATCTGAAGCCGCTGGTACAAAAGCTCCAATTGCTCGTATCGCAGATAAGGTATCAGGTATCTTTGTGCCATCTGTCATGTGTATCGCCTTAGTTGTGTTTATTAGCTGGATGATCGTTAGTAAAGATATCATTCTTTCTTTAAGACATGCGATTGCGGTACTTGTCATATCCTGCCCATGTGCTTTAGGGTTAGCGACACCAGTAGCCATCATGGTTGGAAATGGTGTTGGAGCAAAGAATGGAATCTTATTCAAAACATCTGAAGCATTAGAAAATACAGGACATATCCAAATCGTTGCGTTAGATAAAACAGGAACGATTACAGAAGGAAAACCTGTCGTAACAGATATCATTCCATTCAATGTTACAGAAGAGGAATTATTATCTTATGCGTGTTCTTTGGAAATGAAATCAGAACATCCACTAGCGAAAGCTTTGATTAAATATGGTGAGGAGAATCATATAACATTAAAAGAAACAGATAACTTTGAAGTATTGAGCGGAAATGGAATCAAAGCTATGATCAATGATGAATGGATCTATGGTGGTTCTAAAAAATTTATTTCATCATTGATTGATATCAATTCCTTCAATAAACAAAGTGATGCGTTAAGTGAAGAAGGAAAGACACCATTGTTCTTTGTGAAGGGACAACAATTGATTGGTATGATTGCCGTAGCGGATATCATCAAACAAGATAGTGCGGAAGCAATCAAACAACTTCAAAATACAGGAATCGAAGTTGTGATGTTGACTGGAGACAATGAAAAGACAGCTAATGCGATAGGAAAACAAGCTGGCGTAGATAAAGTTATCGCAGGTGTATTGCCAAATGAAAAAGAAGCAGTCGTACAAAAATTACAAAAACGTGGTAAAGTGGCTATGGTAGGCGATGGTATCAATGACGCTCCTGCTTTAACAAGAGCTGATATTGGTATCGCAATTGGAAATGGTACGGATGTCGCAATTGATTCCGCAGATATCGTATTGATGAATTCTAGATTAACAGATGTACCTAGTGCGATACGTTTATCAAAAGCTACATTAAAAAATATCTATGAGAATCTATTCTGGGCATTTGCGTATAACGTTATATTGATACCTATGGCTGCAGGATTATATCCAAATATCTCCATTAATCCAATGTGGGGTGCTGCAGCGATGTCGTTATCATCATTTACGGTATGCATGAATGCGTTACGATTGAATCTATTTAAGATCCATGATTCATCAAAAGATAGACCATTAAAAAAGAAAGCTTTAAAAGAAGAAGAGATAGAAGGAGAAACGAACATGAAAGAAACAGTTAAGATCGAAGGAATGATGTGCACACATTGTGAAGCAAGTGTTAAGAAGGCACTAGAAGGAATTGATGGTGTAGAGAGTGCAGAAGTATCACATGAAAGTGGTACAGCTGTTCTAACACTATCAAAAGATGTAGAAGATTCACTCATTCAAAAGACAATTGAAGACAAAGATTACACATTCGTTGGAATTGAAAAGTAAGTAAGTGGAACATGATGATCATGTTCCTTTTTTGTATAATAGAATTATGTCTGAAATAACAAAAAAAGCATTAGAAAAATCATTAAAAAATCTATTGTTAGAAAAACCTATCACAAAGATTACAGTCAACGATATTACAAAGGATTGTGGTATCAATCGTATGACATTTTACTATCATTTTAAAGATCTTTATGACCTAGTGGAATGGTCATGTTTAGAGGATGCAAAACAAGCTTTAGAAGAGAAGAAGACGCATGACACATGGCAAGAAGGTTTTCTACAGATATTTGAAGCTGTTAAAGAGAATAAACCATTCATCATGAATGTATATAACTATGTAGATAGAGCACAAGTAGAGTTGTATCTGACACCGCTTGTGAATCAATTGTTGATGGGAATCATTGATGAAGAAAGTAGTACTATTTTTATTAGTGAAGAAGATAAGAACTTTATTGCGAGAACTAATTCCTATATCTTGATAGGGGTGATGTTGGATTGGATCAAAAATGATATGAAAGAAGATCCTAAAAAGATCATAGATAAGTTGTCAATCATATTGAAAGATTCTATTTCTACATCTATTCAAAGATTTTATCATTTTGAACAATTTGATAAATAAATAGACAAGAAGGTTTCATTGTAAATTCCCTTTATAAAAAATAAGCATATTCTGTAATCATGAATAAACGGAGGTATGAATATGTATTATTCAGCAGGAACTTATGAAGCATTTGCGCATCCAGAAAAGCCAAAGGATGTAGATAAGAAATCAGCTTATATCATTGGTACAGGATTAGCGGGACTATCTGCAGCTTTTTATTTGGTGCGTGATGGCCAAATGGCAGGAGAACGTATTCACTTGTTAGAAAAGCTTGAATTAGCTGGTGGTAGTTGTGATGGTAGAAAAGACGTTACGAAGGGATTCTACATGCGTGGTGGTAGAGAAATGGATAATCATTTTGAATGTATGTGGGATATGTTTAGAGATGTAGAATCTATCGAAACACCTGGTGTATCTGTGTTAGATGAATATTATTGGTTAAATAAACATGATCCTAACTATTCTTTATGTAGAGCTTCTGTTAATCGTGGTGAAGATGCACATACAGATCGCAAGTTTGAACTAGATAGAGAATCCGCAATGGCTCTTTCTAAACTGTTCATGACATCAGAAAAAGAACTAGAAGACAAGAAGATTTCAGAAGTGTTGCCAGATTCTTTCTGGAATACAAATTTCTGGTTGTATTGGCAGACGATGTTTGCGTTCCAAAAGTGGTCTAGTGCACTAGAAATGAAACGTTATCTATGCCGTTATGTTCATCATATTGATGGATTACCAGACTTCAGTGCATTGCGTTTCACAAAGTACAATCAATTTGAAAGCATGATCTTACCATTAGTGAAGTATTTGAATGAACATGGTGTAAATATCGAATATGGTATTGATGTTAAGAATGTCATGATTGATAACTTAGGAACAAAGAAGATTGCCAAACAAATCATTTATGAAAAAGATGGTAATAAAGAAACAATTGAATTAACAGAAGATGATCTTGTATTCATCACAAATGGTTGTTGTACAGATACTTCTTGTTATGGTGATCAAGATAACGCTCCTGATTTGTCTAAGATCAAGAATGGATATGGTGAATCATGGGATATGTGGAAAGCAATCGCTGCGCAAGCTAGAGATGGTGAATTCGGTAATCCGGAGAAGTTCTGTAGTGATATAGATGCTACAAACTGGATGAGTGCCACTGTAGCTACATCCAATGAAGAAATCATTCAACATATCATCAAGGTTTGTAAGCGTGATCCTCGTAATGGTAAGGTAACTACAGGTGGCATCGTTACTGTAAAGGATAGTACAGAAAATTGGTATTTATCTTGGACGATCAATCGTCAACCACAATTCAAGTCACAAGATAAAAATACAGTACTAGTTTGGTTGTATTCTTTGAATACAAATCGTAAAGGTAACTTTGTGAAGAAGGCAATGCGAGAATGTACTGGTGCAGAAGTCGCAATGGAATGGTTATACCACATTGGTATTCCACAAGATGAGATTGAAGATCTAGCACATAACGCATGTAATACAACGACATGTTTTATGCCATATATCAATGCATTCTTCCAACCAAGAAAGAATACGGATCGACCACATGTCGTTCCTGATGGTTCTGTAAACTTTGCGTTCATTGGACAATTTGCGGAAACTCCTAGAGATACGATCTTTACAACGGAATACTCTATTCGTACAGGTATGGAAGCAGTTTATACACTATTGGATGTTGATAGAGCTGTACCTGAAGTATGGGGCTCTCAATATGATGTAAGAGAATTATTGAAAGCCGTATATTACGCAATTGATAAGAAACCAATTACAGAGTTCCCATTAACTTTCGTAGAAAAGGAAGCAGTAAAATTGTTAGTGAAGAAAGTAAAAGGAACAGATATTGAACAATTATTGAAAGATAGTAAGTTGATTGAGTGAAAGATACCAGTCTAAGGACTGGTTTTCTTTTGGGCATATTTCTTTTCAAATTATGATTCGTTAGTATACTTGTTTCAAAAGAGGTGAATCATATGAGATTAAACAAAGGTGATCAATTTCCTGACTTTCAAGTAGAAGAAGCATTTCAAGGTAATACAACTGTATATGACATTATGGATCATAAATCAACGATGTTTGTAGTATTACGATACATTGGTTGTACAGTATGTAGATATGATGTACACATGTTGACTCAAAGAATCAATGAATTCAAAGAAAAAGGTGTAAATGTATGTGTTGTCATGCAGTCAAAAAGCGAGAATGTTAGAAAAGATCTAAATGATCAACCATTACCATTTTCTTTGAT
>CAVCCE010000026.1:0-10205 GCA_963600555.1 Duodenibacillus sp. | reverse complement strand
TGTATGAAGAAACGATTACATATCAACAAGTAGCGGATATTCAAGAACTTTGTGAAGGCAGAGGGAATCTTTATATCCACGCAGATGGACGTGTTTATACGCTTTATACAAGAAAGTTGGGATATGATTCTCAAACAGTATTATCTGATGTAAAAGAATTGGATGGGAAACATATTACAGCGATTTCTGTATGGACACCTTCCTTAGAAGAAGCTGCTTTATTAACAGATGATATTAATCAAACATTCAAAGGAACAATTGATGCATATCAAAATCAGAACTGGTTAGATGTCATTCATTATGGTGTATCAAAAGGAAAAGGAGCTTTGAAATTAAAAGATGCAACGAATATTGATATTATTGCCGGAATTGGTGATTCTTTCAATGATATTCCATTACTTGAAAAGGTAGATGTATCTTTTACATTCCATTCTTCAGATGATAGAGTGAAAGAAAAGGCAGACTATATCGTTGATACAGTAGCGGAAGCATTAGATATCTTAAATAAAATGTAAAAAAGGGCTTAAGCCCTTTTTTCGTCTTCTCCAACTTGAATGAGATTTTGAAGTAACATGCGATGTAGTAGAAGATCATCTTCTTGAGGATTCATAACGATAGCTGCTACTTTTTGATTTAAGTTTAAGAAAGTTAATAGATCTTTCTTAGTGAAGATATAATATGCTTCACCATTTTGAAGCTTTGGTTTCCATTCTTTTAACTTTTCAATAGAAGAGAATACCGGAAAATATCTTTCACCGTCAGTTCCTTCCATCATATCTGCGCGATCGATTTCTGTACAAGCCAATAAATCTACTTCTTGTTTATCTTTCTTTGGATAGAGTGCTCCAAAGAAATAAACATCACCTGTCATAAACATTGTAAGATCTTGTAAAGCTTTATTCATACCTTCTTCAGATAAAGGTGCTTTTCTTTGTGATAGTAAAGTTTCTAACATTGGTTTGTTTTTGATATTTGTTTGTTGTGTATATTTATTCATTTGATTTCTCCAAAATAAAATGCATCATTACGATGCATCTATCATACTATATATGATTCCCTAAATGGGGATTTTTTGTTTGATCGATTGATAAACAATGAACTTCATTGTTTGTATCAATAACGGCTATAATTTTTGATTACGATGTAACCCATGTCTGCTTCGTTAGCTAAGCGAGCATATCCTTTATCGTCAGTATATTCAATTACTGTGCCGCCATCGATCGTAAGATACTCAATACGATGACTCATTATCATTTATCCTCCTTTCTGTGTGCTAATGTTTTACATGATTCTGAAAATAAAATCAAGTCTTTTCTCTTGAACTTTATGTGAATTTAATACTGTACATAATAATGTACAGTAAAAGTAAAAAGAATGTATACAATGTAAAACCAAGAAAGGAGAAAATTCTGGTGAGAGTGTTTGACACATTGCGATAGACAGTTAGAATTGTTGTGGGAGTAGTTGGAAATCCAACTATGTAGGTGATATCGTATGGAACAACATGAGAACTTCTTAATGAATATGTCAGTATTGTATCGGAATATCATGAAGTATTTTGATCATGTATTAGCGAAATATGATATTGGTTCAGGACAAATCATATTTTTAACATTCATCAATGAAAATGAAGGCTGTACGATGCAGGATGTAACGCGTGTATCAGAAGTAGACAAAGGAACTACAACAAAGTCTATTAATCGCTTGATTGAACAAGGGTATGTACAAGCTAGACAAGATGAACATGATCGTAGAAGTAAACGGCTCTATACAACAGATAAAGCGACAGAAGTTATGAACGCTATTTATCAATACCGAATTGAATGTAGAAAAGTATTATCTAAGAATGTAGAGTTTGATGACTTTTCAAATGCACTAACAGAAGTGACTGAAAATTCTAGAAAGTATTTGGTTAATACAGAAGACTTATCTGATTTAAAGATTGGTGGTTTGATGAAGACAAGTCTTGTAGATTATCCAGGAAAGATCTGTGCAACGATCTTTACAAGTGGATGTAGTTTTAAATGTCCATATTGCCATAATCGAGATCTTGTATATATTCCAGAGAATTATGCATTCATGGATGTAGAAGAGATACTAGCTTTTTTGAGGAAAAGAAAGAATGTATTGGATGGTGTATGCATCAGTGGCGGAGAAGCTTTACTACAAGATAAGTTGATTCCATTCTTAAGAGAAATCAAAAGTATTGGGTATGATATCAAATTAGATGTAACAGGAAACTTCCTGGATCGTTTAAAAGAAATCGTAGAGTTAGGTTTAGTAGATTATATTGCGATGGATATCAAGAATTCAAAACAAAAGTATGCGATGACCGTAGGAAATGAATCGGAACATTTCTCTATAGAACAAATCAATGAGTGCATGAAATACATCAAACAGTGTGGTGTTCCATATGAATTTAGAACAACGATCGTAGAAGAATTACATACTATAGAAGATATCATTTCGATTGCGAAATGGATTAGTGATTGTGATGCATGGTATCTTCAACAATTCAATGATTCTGATAATTGTATTCATCATGGGTTCCATGCATATGATAGTTCTACGATGTATCAAATGCTAGAAGAAGCCAGAAAGATCATTCCTTGTGCTGAATTAAGAGGAATGAAAGAGGATTAGATATGTATAGAGTTATAAAAAGAGATGGAAGTACTGTAGACTTTGATATTTCAAAGATTTCTAGTGCTATCAAGAAAGCATTCATTGGTTGTAAGAAAGATTATACGAATGATGTTGTAGACTTGATTGCCTTGCGTGTAACAAGTGACTTCCAAGATAAGATAGAAGATGACAAGATTGATGTAGAAGATATTCAAGATAGTGTAGAAAAAGTATTAAGTGAAGCAGGATATGCGGATGTATCTAAAGCGTATATCTTGTATCGTAAACAAAGAGAAAATGTTAGAAATATATCCGCAACGACATTAGACTATAAGTCACTTGTGAATAGTTATTTGAATGCGTTAGATTGGAGAGTGAAAGAAAATAGTACAGTTACTTACTCAATTGGTGGTTTGATTCTTTCTAACTCTGGAGCAATTACTGCGAATTATTGGTTATCTGAAGCATATGATGAAGAAATCGCAGAAGCACATCGTAATGGAGATATTCATATACATGATCTTAGTATGTTAAGTGGATATTGTGCTGGATGGTCTTTGAAACAATTGATCCAAGAAGGATTGAGTGGTGTAGATGGTAAGATTTCTAGAGGCCCTGCCAAACACTTAGATACTTTATGCGACCAAATGGTAAACTTCTTAGGAATCATGCAGAATGAATGGGCTGGTGCTCAAGCATTCTCTTCTTTTGATACATACTTAGCACCTTTTGTGAAAGTGGATCATTTAACATATAAAGAGGTTAAACAAAGCATTCAAAACTTTGTGTATGGTGTTAATACACCAAGTAGATGGGGTACGCAAGCACCTTTCACAAATATCACATTAGACTGGACCGTACCAGAAGATTTAAAAGATCTCCCAGCAATCGTTGGTGGAATGAATCAAGACTTTACATATGGAGATTGTAAAGAAGAAATGGATATCATCAATAAGGCATTCATTGAAGTGATGATTGAAGGAGATTATGAAGGAAGAGGTTTTCAATATCCAATTCCAACTTATTCCATCACAAAAGACTTTGATTGGTCAGAAACAGAAAATAATAAGTTGTTATTTGAAATGACAGCGAAGTATGGAACTCCATATTTTTCTAACTATGTCAATTCTGATATGAAACCTAGTGATATTCGCTCCATGTGTTGTAGATTACGATTAGATCTAAGAGAACTAAGAAAGAAGAGTGGTGGTTACTTTGGTAGTGGTGAATCTACAGGTTCTGTAGGTGTCGTTACGATCAATCTTCCACGCATTGCGTATCTTTCGAATAACGAAAAAGAATTTTATGAACGATTAGATCATATGATGGATATCAGTGCACGTTCTTTAAAGACGAAAAGAACGGTCATTACGCAACTGTTAGAGAATGGGTTGTATCCATATACAAAAAGATACTTAGGAACATTTAAGAATCATTTCTCTACAATAGGACTTGTAGGTATGAATGAAGCTGGATTAAACGCAAAATGGATCCAAAAAGATCTAACGGATGAACAGACGCAACAGTTCGCTAAAGATGTCTTGAATCATATGAGAGAGCGCTTGAAAGATTATCAACAACAATACGGTGACCTTTATAACCTAGAAGCTACTCCAGCTGAAAGTACATCTTATCGTTTGGCAAAACATGATAAAGAAAAATATCCAAATATCATTACAGCCAATGAAACAGGTACCCCATACTATACAAATAGTTCTCACTTACCTGTGAGCTTTACAGAAGATGTCTTTACTGCTTTAGATATCCAAGATGAACTACAAACACTTTATACTTCAGGTACAGTATTTCATGCCTTCTTAGGTGAAAGATTATCTGATTGGAGAAGTGCTGCGACGATTGTAAGAAAGATCAGTGAAAATTATCGTTTACCATACTATACGATTTCACCAACCTATAGTGTTTGTAAGAATGATGGTTATTTATCTGGGGAAGTGTGGAAGTGCCCTAAGTGTGGCGGTGAAACGGAAGTCTATTCTAGAATTACAGGTTATTATCGTCCAGTTAAAAACTGGAATGCTGGAAAGAGCCAAGAGTTTAAAGATAGAATGGTCTATGAAGTAGAAGGTTCCTATCATCCAAAGAAAAAAGCTTCTGTAAAGAAGCCTAAGAAAAATATTGGAATTCCTTCTTCTAATGAGAACAATCTTTTATTCACAACAAAGACTTGTTCGAATTGTAAGATGATCCAAAAGATGATGAATGATTCTAATATTCCATACTTATTGGTAGATGCAGAGAATAATCCAAATCTAGTAAAAGAGTTTGATGTGATGCAAGCTCCTACACTTGTTGTAGTGAGTGATATAGATACAAAGATCTATCCTACAATGAATGAAATCTTAAAATACATTGAATCAAAGAGATGATCATTTTGTTTGTATCTTAGCGAATACAGGATAGTGATCGGAAGGATGCATTCCTGAAAATTTAGATGTGATTCTTTTTACGGAAATTGATTTAAGATTCTTAGATACAAAGATATGATCAATAGGAATATGATGGAATCTTAAAGATCCAATGAAACCTCTTAGTGTCGTTCCGAAAGAATCATCAATCAAATCAATGAATGGTGCTTGTATGATCTTATAAGCAGGAGAGAGACTATTACAGTTAAAGTCTCCTGTTAAGATCGTATAGGTACCTTTTTGTGTATCTTGTATGATCTGTGATAAGGCTTGTGCTTGAAAAGAACGTACAAGAGAAAAGTTAGAATCTAGATGGGTATTATAGATAGAATATGTATGATTTGTTTTCTTATCTTTTAAATAAACATAAGAAACGATTCTAGGAAATTGTGACAAAGGATGTTTAGATCCTTTTTGAAGTGGTGTATTACTTAACCATATAGTTCTTTCTTCTAATAGTTCAAACTTTTCTTTATTGAATAATATACAACAAGATTCATTTGATACTTTAGAGTGTCTTGGTTCTCCTGAAATAGAATATGTTTGTAGTAAATCATCTAGATACGGTGTCATCTTTTCAGTGAGTTCTTGTACACCAATGATATCTGGCTTATATAAATGAATCATTTCATTGATAGATGTGATTCGTTTCTTAAATGGTGGATTTCCTGGTAAATGTAATCCACTTGTTAAGAGATTTAAACTCATGATAGAAATATTACTTTTTGACATAAACACCTTTTTTCTTCTTTTCTAAGATCCCATCATCAACCATTTTTTTGATTACTCTTTGTAGTTGTCTTCTAGAACAATTGAGATGTTGAGATAGTTGTTCGACGCCACGGATCGTATGATCCTTTGTCTCGTTTTCTAGATATAATAATACTCTACTTTGAACATTGGAAGTCTCATATAACATATCTGATATGATCGCAATCTTTTGAACGACACTTCTTAATAATAGTTTTAATAATTTAGGATCGTTTTCTATCTTTGATTGGTATTGTTGGATATCTATCGCAATAAATGTACAATTCGTTAATGTTTTGATGATGTTTTGTTTACCTTCTGGATAACCAAGTTCCATTTCTCCAAAACAAGTGAATGCGTGAGTCTTTGTGAGTTGAGATATCGAACCATCTAAATGAAAGGATTGAAGTAATACAGTTCCTGAAACCAAGAACAATAAGAATTGTCTTGGATTTAATTTTTGATTCAATGTTTCATTCGCATCAAAAGAATACAAGGTTGGATCATACTCTTGTAGATATTCTTGTAAGTGATACTTATTTAAATAAGTATCTAGTAATTTTTGATCATCAATTTTTTTCATAATAAAGTGACACATGGCACATTGTAATTGTAGTACGTTTGTTAAAATGATGCGAGTAAAAGAGGTGGAATATGGAAAATGAATTGTTTGAGAAGATGCCAATCAACAAAGCATATATAAAATTGGCAATGCCAGTTGTTTTCTCTGGTGTATTGACTCTTGTTTATAACATGGTTGATATGTTTTTCGTAGCGAAAACTGGAGATACGAACATTGTGGCTGGTGTAACGTTATGTGGACCTATCTTTACATTGTTGATTGCGATGGGAGATATCTTTGGACTTGGCGGATCTTCTGTGATTTCTAGATTATTAGGAATGAAAAAAGAAGATGATGGAAGAAGATTATCTGTATTCTGTTTGGATGGTTGTTTTATTTGGGGAATCATTGTCGCAATCATCTTGTTGTTATTTCAAAACCCTATCTTGAAATTATTAGGCGCTAATGAAGGAACAATGGCTCACGCTAGTAGCTATTACTTCTGGATTGCATTAGGTGCTCCTTTTGTTATCTTGGCTCTAGCTCCAACGAATCTATTACGTACAGAAGGCCACGCAACAGAGGCAATGATTGGTTCTGTAACAGGCTCAATCGTGAATATGATCTTGGATCCAGTATTTATCTTTGGATTGAATATGGGTGCAGGTGGTGCAGCTATTGCGACAGTTATTGGTAATATCTGTGCAGATATCTTTTATATCTATGTCATCTTTAAGAAGAGTCATATCTTAAGTATGAATATTAAGGGATTTCATATTTCAATGAGTGAAGTAAAAGATATCTTAACGATTGGTGTACCTAGTTCTATCACAAATATCATGCAGAGCATTGGTGTTATGTTATTGAATAATTTCTTGTTGCCATATGGTAATGATACGATTGCGGCTTATGGAATCGTTTCTAAAGTAACAATGATCGTTGTGATGATCATGGTGGGATTGGCGTTTGGTGGACAACCATTATATGGATATTTGTATGGTGCGAAATTAAAACAAAGAATGAAAGATTGCGTGAAGTATGCATATAAATTAATGATCATTGTTTCAGTTGTATTATCTATTATCTTAGCTTGTTGTTCATCATTCATGATTTCTATCTTTATGGATGATGCTAGTATGATTTCTATTGGAGCACCAATGTTAAGAGCAGTACTCATTGGTATGCCATTTATTGGTATCGTCATGGTAACGACGTGTATCTTCCAATCTTGTGGTAAACCTCTACAGGCATTGACATTAAGTGCTGGCAGACAAGGCGTATTCTATGCAGTCATTATCTTTGTGATGAGTGCGTTACTTGGTTACCAAGGTGTTATTCATGCCCAACCTGTATCAGATATCTTTACAGCTATCGTAGCTCTTATCTTATTCAAAAAGAGTGTTTGGAAAGAAATTGCTTAAAGAAAATGCATTGTGTTTTAGCACAGTGCTTTTTTGTTGTAGAATAAAAACATAGAGGAACAAATATGTTAAATCAATTACGTCATTTTCAAGCAATCGTTGAGTGTGGTTCTTTTACAGAAGCTGCAGAACAATGTCATATTTCACAATCTGCGATTTCTCAACAAATCCAATCATTAGAAGCAGAACTTGGTGTGAAACTGTTAAATCGTGAAAAGAGAAAGATATCTTTAACAGAAGCAGGTGAATATTTCTATCGTAAATCATTGATCCTTGTATCTGATTATGAAAGATTGGTAAGGGAAACATTGAAAGTTGCTTCAGGAAAAGAAACGTCTTTAAAAGTAGGTGTATTACTATCGTATGGTGGAGAAGAACTACAAAAGGCTATCTCAGAATTCTCTAAGAAATATCCAGATATCAATATCAAGATTACGACAGGTAACCATGAAGAATTAAGAAAATTATTGTTGAGCGAAGATCTAGATATTATCTTATCAGATCAAAGACGTGCATTCTTCAATAGTGCGAATAATGTAATCGTACAAAAGAATCAATGTTTTATTGAGATAGCGAAAGATAATCCGATATCTAAATTGGATCATGTTACTGCCGCAGATTTAAGAAATATTCCATGTATCCTTATTTGCAATGAAGGACAGGAATTTGAAGAAAAACATTATTATCAAACAACATATAATGTTAATGGTGAATTCTTATACGCAAATAGTATCAAGGAAGCTAGATTGATGGTAGTAAGTAACCAAGGATATATTCCTGTCGATGGAGAACCTGTACTTTCTCACTTCTCTCAAACGATCCAAAGAGTTCCTTTTCACGTAGGAACGACACAGTTTGAAAGAAATCTATGTATATTCTGGGAAAAGGATAATTCAGGATATATCATTGAAGATTTTGCGGAAATGTTAGAAAACCAATTTAAAAAGTAGGGTCAACCTACTTTTTTCTGTATGTGAGATGTGAATGAAAAGCATCGTATTCTTTTGAACCTGGTTTGTGAATTGGCCCACCATCAAATACTTGCCCATCATAAAGTACACGTGTAAGAATGACCTTACCAAATGGTAAAGAACGAATCAATCCTTTCGTATATCTTAATAGATCTCCATGATTTCCATGATCTTCTACTTCATAAGATACTTCACAGATTGAAATATTACATAGATATTTGTATGTAACTTCTGATTGTGATTCTAGTAGATCACATATTTCTTTTAATTTAGCGGATGTCGCAACATTTATTCTTGTCATATGAATAGTTATAACATAAATGAATGAAAAATGGTTGTATAATGATAACCATTATGAATAAAGAAATGAGATTTGCGATATTAAAAACAACACCTATCATGGTGAGTTACTTCTTTGTATCTTGTGCGTATGGATTGGTAATGGCACAGGGTAGTTTTAATTGGATCTGGTCAGCTATCTGTTCCGTGTTTATTTATACAGGTGCTTTTCAGATGGTGCTGGCTTCTTTCTTTGCTAGTGGGGCGACAATAATAACGATCTTATTAACATGTGCTTTTATGTCTACTAGACAGATCTTTTATGGATTATCTTATATTGATGATTTTAAAAAGACAGGTAAGAAACTACCTTATATGATTCACTCATTAACTGATGAAACATATGCATTATTGAATTCTATTACAGAATATCCAGAAGAATTAGATAAATCGAAGACACAGTTTTATATCAATTTATTCTCTCAACTTAGTTGGATCATTGGTTCTATTGTTGGAGGGCTTGTAGGAAATTTGATTCCTACAGAAGTAAGTGGAATCGACTTTGCGTTAACTGCTTTATTTATTACGATCGTTGTAGATCAATGGAGAAATACAAAAGATCATGGGCCAGCACTTATTGGTGGAATTTGTTCTGTTATTTTCTTGTTCTTGGTTGGCTCTAGTAATTTCTTATTACCTTCATTGTTAATAACGACTGGTTTATTGATGTTATCCATCAATAAGGAGGCATCTCATGAATAAGATGACTGCCGCGATTATTATCGTACTATGTGCTTGTATCATTTATTTTGAACGAGCAATTCCTTGGTTGGCTTTTGGAAAAAAAGAAATGCCTCCAATGATCAAGAGGCTTTCTGATTTGTTACCTCCAGCTTTGATGGCAATCTTAGTTGTATATGGATTAAAGGGATTAACGACATCTGATACACATACAGCTATTGCGATGGTTGTTGCGTCTATCTTTACCGCAATCATTCATATCTATAAAAAGAATCAAATATTAAGTGTATTCTTAGGTACTGCTTTGTATATGATCTTGTTGAATTGTTTCTAAAAAAGCAAGAGATAGCAACTTGAAGAACAGACATAATTGCAATTCTTTGTATAAAATACCGATATTATCTAAAGTTATGATTTGGCTGAAATTGAC
>CAVCCE010000025.1:0-10266 GCA_963600555.1 Duodenibacillus sp. | reverse complement strand
TCAAACACTTAGTAAAGAATTAGATACTGATTCCTTCAAGGTATATCATGAACAATCTTCAGCTTTCACACATATCGATCTAGAAACACAAAATAAGGCAACTAGTGAAATGTGTGAAAGAGCTGAACAAGATGCAATTGATAATGGTTTATATGAAAATGCAGAAAAGAATGCAGAACTAGTATTGAAAGGATTCTTCTCCTCAGCATACGACTTAGATGAATACACATTAGAATTCAAAAAAGCACAGTAATAAACAAGGTAGCTTAAGCTACCTTGTTTGATTTCTTATATGCATTTTTTTCTTTTATGATATTAATCATATCGATGAATTGAAAAATAATACAAGCAATGATTGCTCCAATTCCCATCGTACTAGAAGTATTCCTTTCAATATCCCCTACTTCAATGGAATGTTGACAATAAAACAGCAAGAAAACACATACCGAAATAAATACGATCTTCATTACAATATCTAAAATATAGTTTCTTTTTTCTTGTCTCATATGTCTCCCTATTTCGTACTAATAGTATAGCACAGAACGGTTATATAACAGTTATTTAAACGATTTTTATTCTTTTGTGTATAATATTTATTGTTGAAACGAGGGTAAAAAATAATGATTTTAGATTCAATCAATAAAGATTTATTAGAGTTAGCGAAACAATCTGATTCTGAATTAAAAGAACAATATGAAAAGATAGATGAAATTTGTTTATATAACTCAAATAGGATCTTATCAGCATTTATCGAAAATAACGTATCTTATTCTGATTTTGCCGAAATCAATGGATATGGCAACTATGATGAAGGTAGAGATAAATTAGAAAAGATCTTCGCTACTGTATTAGGATGTGAAGATTCTTTGGTAAGACCTCATATCATGAGTGGAACAAATGCCTTATATTTAACTTTCTCAGCATTACTAAAACATGGAGATACAATGATTTCATTGACAGGTACTCCATATGATTCTCTGCAAGAAATGATTGGATTATGCGGAAATTCCTCACAATCCTTAAAAGAACATGGCGTAAAGTATGAACAAATTGATTTGATCAACAATGAATTTGATGAAGAAAAAATCGTTGAACGTTTAAAAAGAAATGATGTAAAACTTGTAGAAATTCAAAGATCAAGAGGTTATTCCTCAAGAAAATCATTAACGATCAATAAGATTTCAAAGATCATTCAAGCAATCAGAACTGTTAACAAAGATGTCATCATCATGGTTGATAACTGTTATGGTGAACTTGTAGAAAAACAAGAACCAGGACATGTTGGTGCTGATATCATTGTAGGATCACTTATGAAAAACTTAGGTGGCGGTGTCGCAAGTACTGGTGGCTATGTAGCTGGAAGAAGTGATTTGATTGAAATGGTTGCAGACCGTTTGACTGCTCCTGGTATCGGAAAATATCAAGGTGCTAACTTCAATCTCAACAATTCCTTCTTCAAAGGAATCTTCATGGCACCAAATGCTGTAAAGAATGCACTCAAAACAGCTATCTTTTCTAGCTGGATGTTAGAGAAGCTCGAATATAACAATGTTTCACCTAAATGGAATGAAGAAAGAACAGATATCATTCAAACTGTTGAACTAGGTGATGAAGATAAACTAGTCAAATTCACACAAGGCATACAAGAATCATCTCCTATTGATTCTTATGTGCATGTAATGCCTGCACCAATGCCAGGTTATCCTTTTGATGAAGTCATGGCATGTGGTAGTTTTACGCAAGGTAGCACGATTGAATTAAGTGCGGACGCTCCAGTCGTTCCTCCATATACCCTTTATATGCAAGGTGGTTTATCCATAGAATACGGAAAACTCTCCATATTATTAGCACTTACAAAAGCAGCTCAGTAAACGATAGAAAAATTTCTATCGTTTTATTTTTGGAATTTCTTAAAAATACGTGAATATTAATATAGGAGGAATTCCAAATGGAAAAGAAAATCCATTCCTAAGAAGATGAGCAAATGAATAAGACGTATTATGAACAAATAGGAACGAGTGAACAACTAAAAACAGATATGGAAAATGTATATAACATTTATTTCAAAGATAAAACAGTTGATAGGAATCAGATGCCAAAAGAAGATTTTTTAAGTTTAACGAAAATCCTTAACTATACTTTTCTTTACAAAAATAGCGGTAAAACCAATTTGGAAAATGAAGGATTTAGATATTACAAAAAGGCATCTGATGGCAAACATTGGTTAGAAGCCGCAACAAAGTATGATGAAGAAGAAACATTAATTCACTTCTTGCGAATGAGAAAATCATCTTTTATTTCTAAAACAAAAAAAATAGCAGACTTATTTATTGATGAAAGGAAAAATCCATGATACATTAAAGGTACAAAAAGAACTTAGAAGTAGAAGAATCTCCCTGTCTATTCCGTGGATGCTGGATGTGTGGGAGCCCAGCCTAAGTTCTTTTTTTATGTTTAAGTTTTCCTTTCTCAAGTCAGATTACCTTCACTTAAAGTGTATAGTAATCAGGACATTTTCTTTTTGGTTTCACAAATAATTTATATTAGTAAAAAGGAAGTTGTACTTAACAACTCCCTTTTTGTCCACCATCAATTCTTATAATTGTATTATTGATATAATTTGCTTCATCACTTACAAGAAATCTAACTAGATATGCTACTTCTTCTGGTTCTCCATATCTTCCAACCAAGATCTTTTCACATTCTTCTTTTAAGAATTCTTCATCATATCCTTCCAATTCACTTTCAGTACCAATAAACCCAGGTGCTATAGCATTCACATGAATATAAGGTGCATACTGCATCGCTAGATCATGTGTCAATGCATTCATACCAGCTTTACTAACATCATAATCAATACTCATAGGATAGTATGTATTCATTCCATTTGTAGAAGATATATTAATGATCCTTCCATACTCTTGTTCTAACATATGTTTATAAACTCTCTTAGAACAATTAAAAGCACCTATTAAATTCACATCTAATGTTTTTCTAAATTCTTCACTTGTTTTCAAATGAAATAAATTAGACAAATCAATTGCGGCATTGTTTATTAATATATCCACACCACCTAATTGCTTCTCTACTTCACTCACCATTCTATCTACATCTTCTTCTTTCGATACATCAGCTTGTATGGCCAAACAATTTACAGAATATTTATTATCTATCTCTTTTTGTAAAGAGTATGCTTGTTCTTTAGAATGCAGATAATTGATTACGACATCATAGTTGTTTTTTGCTAGCTCTAGAGCGATTGCTTTTCCAATTCCTCTGCTAGAACCAGTAACCAATGCTACTTTTCTTTTCATCATCATAAAAAAGAGCTTATGATTAAGCTCTTGAAGAATACTTTCCATCAGAAGTAGAAACAAGGATCTTTTCTCCTTCTTCAATAAATTGAGGAACTCTGAGAGATAAACCTGTATCTGTAACAGCATCCTTTGTCTGAGAGGATGGAGCACCCTTGATTGCTGGTGTTGTTTCAACAACTGTTAATTCAACCTTATCAGGAACACCAATTGCGAGTACTTGTCCTTCAAAGATCTGAAGAATAACATCCATACCTTCAATCAAATAATACTTGTTATCTCCAACTTGTGCATCACTCAATTCATGTGTTTCAAATGTTTCCATATCCATGAAGTAATACATATCACCTGCAGAATAAGAATACTGTGCTGATTTCTTTTCAATCATTGCAGATTCAAACTTTGTAGATGCATTAAAGTTTCTTTCTTGTGTAGAACCTGTCTTTAAGTTCTTCATCTTAGTCTTGAGGATAGCTGCTCCCTTACCTGGCTTTACATGCATAAAGTCAATTACTTGCCAAGGGTCACCATCGACCATGACTGTTAAACCTGTTTTAAAATCTCCAGCTTCGATTGCCATATTTATACCACCTTTTTCTTATAAGTCGCTTGTATTGTATCAATTTACATCTTTTTTATCAATATTAGAAGAGTGTTTTCTTCGTTTCGTCATGAGACTTGATATATTTGCTCCACTTGATGTATCCATATGTAGTATTCGTAAAGTAACCTAGTTTTAATACCAATAATACATATTGTCCAGATAAAATATTAATAATAGATTCTAAGAATGCACTAATGTACCAAGCAATCCATTGTTCTCTTAATCTAAAGAAAATGAACAATCCATTTGCTACACCAACAGCAGATGCACATGCATCGATATAAGTAATGATCGTAGCTAATTCTTGATTTCCATTCAAGAAATCTGTTTGAATATCCAATCCACTTAGGAAATAACCTACAACGATCGTCCAAA
This sequence comes from Duodenibacillus sp., assembly GCA_963600555.1. Classification (GTDB taxonomy): domain Bacteria; phylum Bacillota_I; class Bacilli_A; order Erysipelotrichales; family Erysipelotrichaceae; genus Bulleidia. The sequence goes on along the minus strand of CAVCCE010000025.1, from coordinate 5,973 downwards.
CGATGATTGCGATAATGATCAATACTTCTTGATATCCTTTTAATCTACGTACCGCTGTTAATTCATCACTATCATCATCTTTGTGCTTGCTCCAATTGATATAACTTAGGATATCGATTGGTAACCAGAAGAACAATGTAGTCGCTATCGTTGCAAAACGATACATCAATACTAAACACGTTGCAATTTCAACGATTTCCACAAGTACTGATACTAGGAAATTGTATCTAGATTGTTTCGATATCAATAATTCACACAGAATATTCAAGAATGTATCTAATAGATACAACAACATAATAATGATTCCATTAACACCATTTGCACTCTCTTCTGGGAAAAGAACGGCTACGATAGTAGCTAATGTCATAATAGATAGGAACCAACATTTTTCATATGTTGTAAATGCTTTTGAGAATACAAATACAACAGATACTGCTAAGAATAAAATCAACAATGATGTACCCAAATTAAAGATAGAAAGCGTATCATTTGCCATCATTTGATGATATGTATATTGAATTTCACTATCTGTTGGATCTTGATGATCAAAGTATAACTTCTTGCCATTCTCTGTTTCATATTCATAAGCAGTAATACTATCTTGATCTAATTCAACATAATCTTCATAAGAATAAGATACGACTAATTGCGCATCACCATCTTCATAGGTAACATCACAAACAGTAGAATCCTCGTCATAGTCTTCTTCCTCTTCATTTCTTTGAAGTTCTAATTCTTGAACAAATTTCACTTCGCCATAGTTTCCATGTACTTCTTTTAAACCTACAATAAAAGAAGTTGCGGAACCAATGATTAATGCACATAAAAGAAAAATTAAAAATCTTTTCAGCTTAGAATTTGGTTCGATATAATTTTTAATTTTTTGAATCATGTAAAAACCCCCTACGAATTTTATACTTACATCGTAGAGGGTTCAATAATTTTTTATACAAAATCAATAATATTTCGATAAAACTTTCAACAAAGAGTTCACATCCAATGGTTTTGTTAGATGTTCATTCATTCCTGCATCCTTTGATTTCTTAGCATCTTCTTCAAATGCATTTGCACTCAAGGCAATGATAGGAATGGTTTTAGCATCAGGATATTGTAGTTGTCGAATTGTTTTACAAGCTTCATAACCATCCATCTTAGGCATCATGATATCCATGATAATAGCATCAAAATAATTTTCTCCATGTGAGATATATTGTTGTACTGCATCTTCACCATCCACTGCTTCAATAACAATGATTTCATTTTCTTCCAACAACATCTTCGCAATCTCACGATTCAATTCATTATCTTCTACCAACAATACCTTGCATCCTTTGATAGAATGTACTTCTTCTCCTTCGACTTTCACCGTTTCACATACACGTTCTGCGATATCAAAAGGAATCATGATATCAAACTTACTACCAACACCTTCTTTACTTTGAATATCGATCGTACCATGCATCAAATTGATCATCTTGAAAACAATAGACATTCCAAGTCCTGTTCCTTGGTAGATACTTCTTGCGTTATGGTGTTCTTGAACAAATGGTTCATAGATGTGTTCTAAGAATTCCTCACTCATAGCAATACCAGTATCTTCTATGATAAAGTGATATCTAATTTGATTATCCATCACCTTTCCTTCTTGTATCTTCAAACTAACACTTCCTTGATCTTTGTTGTATTTAACAGAATTGTCTAATACGTTCATCAAGATTTGTTTCAATTGTAGTGGTGATCCATATACAAATGGATTTTTAAATTCTGGATGTTCATAATCAAATGTAATATGAAATTGTGATGCTTTCATTTGTATCAAAGTATTTACTTCAACGATCATATCTCTAATATCAAATGGATCATGTGCTAGTTTCACATCATTACTATCTAACTTACTTAATTGAAGAATATCATTTAATAATGATAATAGATAATTTGCAGCAACTTTTGCCTTCTCACGATTTTCAGCCAATAGATCATAATCTGTAGGATGTTTTGAATCAATTTCTATCAATCCAAGAATACCATTCAAAGGTGTTCTGATATCATGAGACATTCTATTCAAAAACTCAGTTTTTGCGTTATTCGCTTCAATCAATTTATTACGAACATCGATTTCACGTATCAAGAACAATATCCATCCAGAAACAACAAAAGAGAAACTCTGGAATGGAATACCATAGGTGATTGTTTGAATACATGTCGTAATCAATGGAATCGTAATATAGATTGCTGAAGCAATCAATTCATTATGAGAAAGTTTTGTACGATTCTTATAAATAATATAAAAGAATAATGATATACCAATGAAAGAAGGTATCTGACATACAGGAAAATATGTCGTTCTATGATAGATATGATTTTCATCAAAGTAATAATATAGATTCACATATTGAGAAACGATTACGATACCAATTGATATCAAAGTCATCAACCATATCAAATAATAGATATTCTTTTCTTTCATGACCTTTGGTTTCAAATAATCAAACAAATACTTACATAGGATTCCCATCAAAGTATAGTTCAATATAAAAACCAACGCATTGGATAACTTCAATAACGCAAATCCGGTTTCACTCATACTGCCTGAATAGTAATAAGACAAAGAATCATTAAATAATAATAAAGCTCCTATCAATTGTACCCACATGATATCTTTATCCGTATTAGACCTTTTCTTCTGTAAAGCTAAGATACATGTGATGATCAAGCTCACTAATATCGCAACAAATTCTACAGCTATAATAAATACAACTTTCACATCCATACTTTTTCCCTCATCAATAGAGACCAAACTTATCCTATCTATCTCTTGTAAAAAATACGTAAAATCACAATTAATTCAATCTCTAATGAATTTATAATCATTTTATAACCAAAATATTACGTAAGTAAATTCTTACCTACACCTAATGTAAAATTTATTTGACGTATATTATGAATTTTTATATAATACTTGAGCGTGATGCACCAGTGGTGGAATCGGCAGACACGTACGCTTGAGGGGCGTATGGGGCAACCCGTGCAAGTTCAAGTCTTGTCTGGTGCACTTATTAGCTCAGCTTAAGCTGAGCTTTTATTTTTCCAAGGAGATCATTATGTTAAGAATTGCGATTTGTTGTGGTGGTGGCTTCTCTTCTAGTGCTTTAGCTTTACATCTAGAACAAGAATCCAAAGAAAAGAATTTAAAGGATAGAGCCTCTTTCATTTTCATTCCAATCAATCATTTATTAGATCGTATGAATGAAGTGGATATCGCAATGGTATGTCCTCACATGGAGTTTCAAGTTAGAAAGGATGCACCTAAGTACACGATTCCTGTTACGATCATTCCACCTAGACTTTATGGATTGATGCCAGCATTATCATTCATTGAAGATGCGGAAGATATCGTTGAGCTATGGAAAAGTGGGGCAAAGAACATGGTTACATTCCCGGATGAGCCTAGACCTTTAGCTGTAAAAAGAACGACCTCTCATAGAAGAATGTTATTAGGGGAAAAAACAGATTTTTCAAAGATTTCTACAAAGTAGAGATCTTTTTTTACGATTCAATTGACTCTACATCTATTGTAGGGTTTATAGTTATACCATGAAAAACAAGAATCTATTTAAAATCGGAGAAATCGCAGATATCTTTTCTATCAGCGTACAAACATTACGACATTATGAAGATATTGGATTATTACATCCATCCTATATCGATCCTGATACACATTATCGATATTATGGCGTAGAACAGACAGAAGTATTAAATACCATTCGTTATTTACGTGCTTTAGATACACCTCTTACTTCCATCCATTCATTTCTAGACAATCGTAACATTCCAGCAATGGAAGAAATGTTACTTCATCAAAAAGATGAAATATCTCAAAGACTATCCTTATTAGAAGATATGCAGAAAAAGATTGATAGAAGACTCCAAATATTAAATGACGCAAAAGAAACGATATTTAATGAAGTACAAGTCACTCATTCTGGGGCAATCAAATATATCTGGATCAAGAATCGTTTGCATCCAACAAACTATTTAGACCTAGAAACAAGTATTCTTCAATTAAAAAAGAAACAAAAACAATCAATCGTCTTCTTAGGTAATGTTGGTGTAGGTCTTAGTAAAGAACATCTTATTCAACAAGAATATGATATCTATGATTATGTCTTTATTCTTTTAAACCAAGAAGATAACTATGAAGGAGAAACAGAATCTATTCCTTCTTCCACGACACTATCTATAAAGTTTCATGGAAGTCATAATAATTCATTATCTTCCTATCAAAAATTACATCAATTTATGAAAGATAATCAATACAAACCATGTAACTTTTCTAGAGAAATCACACTCATTGATGAAGGTCTTACATCAGATACATCTCAATTCGTCACAGAAATACAAATACCAGTACAGAAAGGAACATTATGACAAAAGATCTAACACAAGGAAATCTATTTAAGAATATCGCTGTATTCTCTTTACCATTCTTATTATCTTATTTCTTACAAACATTGTATGGAATGGCAGACTTGTTTATTATTGGGCAATACAATGGAGCTACATCTATTTCAGGTGTATCTATTGGTTCACAGCTCATGCATATGTTAACGGTCATGTTAGTTGGAATCTGCATGGGAACGATCGTAAGGATTGGAAGATATGTAGGTTCTCATAATGATGAAGGTGTTTCCAAAACAATTGGAAACAGTGTCACTTTCTTCGCTATTCTTTCAATCATCTTGGTTGTCATTTTACTTTTATTATTAAATCCGATCGTATCTATCATGAATACACCTACGGAAGCTATTCCTGAAGCGAAACGTTATCTCATGATTTGTTTTATTGGAATACCTTTCATTATTGCTTATAACGTGATTGCTTCTATCTTTAGAGGTCTAGGAGATTCTAGGACTCCAATGTACTTTATAGCGATTGCTTGTGTCGCAAATATTGTTTTAGATTACTTATTTATTGGATATTTTGATATGCACGCAAGTGGTGCGGCATATGGAACGATCATCGCGCAGGCTATTTCTGTTGTTTGTTCATTAATTGCGATATATAAGAAAAAGTTATTACATGTCAAAAAAGAAGACTTCAAATTAGATAAAGAATATATCTTACCAGTATTAAGAACATGTATTCCTGTTTCTTTACAAGATGGATTCATTCAGATTTCTTTCTTGATCATAACGATCATTGCGAATAGTAGAGGGGTAGAAGTATCGGCTGCTGTAGGAATCGTAGAAAAGATCATATCATTCTTATTCTTGGTTCCATCTTCTATGATGTCTACTGTATCAACGATTGCTTCCCAATCCATTGGAGCAGGTAAGAAAGATTTAGCTAGAAAAGTAACATACACATGTTGTACGATTGCTTTTACGATAGGAATCATAGTTTCAATCTTATTCCAATTTATCGCAGAAGATGTATTAAGTTTATTCACAAGTGATATGACTGTTGTATCATTAGGTGCTACATACATTCATTCTTATGTATTTGATTGTGCTGTTGCAGGATTACATTTCTGTTTATCTGGTTTCTTTGTAGCTTCTGGTTACTCTTATATATCCTTTTTAAACAACATCATTTCAATCATTATATGTAGAGTCCCTGGAGCATACCTAGCTTCTATCTATTATCCTGATACGTTATTTCCTATGGGACTTGCTGCACCTATGGGAGGTGTCATTCAAGTACTTATTTGTATATTCTTCTTCATTCATCTCAAAAAACAGGATAGAATATAGTCATGACAAATAAAACACCATTAGAAATAGAACGTAAATGGATGGTCAATGGATGGCCTACAAATGATTACCCTCTTCTCTACTCAGAAAGAATGAGACAAGGCTACATTTCTACACATCCTACTGTACGTATCAGAGAAGAAAATACAATCGTTTCCAATACAGAATCAAAGCCTATCAAAGATAGTTTTGTATTATGTTTTAAATCATCTGGTCTACT
>CAVCCE010000024.1:0-10290 GCA_963600555.1 Duodenibacillus sp. | reverse complement strand
TCCACTTAATAAGCTAACATCCGCACTGTCTATCATTGGATCATTTTTAATCTTCATTTCTTTCAAAAATGGAATATTCAAATAAAAAATAGAATTCGAAGATATTCCAGAGATTTCTTCAATATAAGAATCATCTAAATAATGATTTCCATCAATAACTACAGCACTAACTCTAGAATCAGAAGAAAAGAAATAAAATCCTAACAAAATAAATACCGTTAAAAGTAAAGCATTCTTTAATAATTTCTTATAACTTTGAACAAATGGAACAGGTTCTTTTTTGTTATCTACCTTCTTTTTCACTCCAATTAAACATCTCCATTTCTGTTTCTAGATCTACATTGTATTTTTCTTTTACTTTTTCTTGTATTTCCTTTACTAATTGAATATATTCACTAGCTGTAGCATGTCCTTTATTCACAATGAAATTACAATGTTTTTCAGATACACAAGCATCGCCTATCGATTTACCACGATACCCAATACCTTCTATCAATTCCCATGCATTCATTCCTTCAGGATTTCTAAATACAGAGCCACAACTTGGATACTCTAATGGTTGAGAAGCTAATCTTCTTTCTTTACGATTCTTCATCAATTCTTCTATTTCATGAGAATCAGAATGTTGAAGAACTAATCTAGCTCCAAGTACGATCCAATCTGTATGTTTTTGAAAAATACTTGTACGATAAGTAAATTCACATTCTTCTTTAGTGATCCATTCTAACTTATTATTGCGATATACAAAGACCTCTTCAACAATATCATTCATGCATTGTTTATAAGCTCCAGCATTCATAAAGATAGCACCACCTATCGTACCAGGAATACCGCTAGCCCATTCAAGACCTGCTAGTTCATTCTTCATTGCTTGAATACTAAGCGCAATAATAGAACAGCCTGCTTGTACAGTAACTTTGTTCTCACTAAAGTAAGCATTATTAAAATGTCTATCTAAACGGATAATAACACCATTAAAATCATCATCCGAACACAATAGATCAGATCCTTTACCAATCACTTTATAAGATAGATCAAATTCTTTAATCAATCGTAATACTGCATCTAACGCAACATCACTATCTGGATATGCAACATATTTTGCATACCCTCCAATTCTTAATGTAGTCATGGAAGATAATGGCATATCATGATCACATTCACAAATATCATTTAATTTTTCATAAAAATCATTCATTCACTAATTCCTCCATCCAAGAAATCATTCTGTAAGCTGCATCTCTTTTTCCAAGTTTATAGGCATTATCTTTTAATGATTTTCTTTTTTCTTCATTGTGCATTAAAAAATTAACAGTATCTGCGAGTTTATCAGCAGTAAGATCTTTTTCTTCTATCATTAATGCACCATCTCTCACTACTAATTCATTGGCATTATAAAACTGATGATTATTAGGTACATAAGGTGAAGGAATTAAAATAGAAGCACATCCTATAGCTCCAATTTCACACATCGTAGTAGCACCAGCTCTTAATACTGCAAGACTACAACCTTTTAACATCTTTTTACCATCAACAAATTCAACGATTTTAATGCGTTCATTACTGGAATATTGAAATGTATAATCATTACTTTTTCCTGCAGCTATAACAACTTGAAAATCATCATCAAATAAAGGAAACGCTTCATCAATGATTTTACTTACTGAACTAGACCCTAATGAACCCATCATACACAAAACAAATGGTTTATTAGCATCTAATCCAATATCAGTTAAACAGGAAGAATCAAATATCGTACTTGTAGCTAAAGTAGCTTGTGGATTACCTAATATTCTTTGTTTTTCTTTAGGCATCTGTTCTAAATTAGCTTCATAGCAAGAAACAATCGCATCTACATATTTGCTTAACAATTTATTTGCTTTCCCAGCAAAAGAATTTTGTTCATGTATCATTGTCTTGATTCCCATACGGTGAGCCGCTAAGATCAATGGAACAGAAATATAATTTCCAAAACCAATACAGATATCAGGATTTTCTTTTTTCAAAATGGACTTTGCCTGTTTATAAGCAGAGGCAAGTGAATTAACGGATTTCACTTTATTTAAAAGTCCTCCATTTCCACTCTTCATATCTAAGCCGTAGAATTTATATCCCATCTTTGGAATGACATTTGCTTCCATTCTACTATTACTTCCAAAAAAGATAATTTCACTATCAGGTTTTTCTTTTTTTAAAATATCAGCTAAAGCAGTAGCAGGATAAATATGACCTCCAGTACCACCCGCAGCAATCATTACTTTCATAACAAAAACATCTCCAAATTACCAATCTATTTTAACACATAACAAAATGTAAGTATCTACTTCTAAAGAAAAAGAAAAAGAGTGAATTTCTTCACTCTTAAATCATACTATTGATTGCATTCCAAACTTCATCAATACCAGTCTTCTTTAGAGAGTCTACTGGAATCAATGCTTTGACTGGAAGTTTTAACTTATTTGCAATCTTTTGTGCATTACTTAGATATTTTCCTCTTGATAACTTATCTGTTTTTGTGCACGCGACAATGATATTTAGATGGGTATTTCTACCGTATTCAATCATTGTAATATCATCTTCACTAGGTTCTCTTCTTGCATCCAAAACAAGAATCATCCCCTTTAAATTTTGACGTTCATTAAAATATGGTTCAATCAATTTTCCAAAAGCTAATGCACTTTTCGCATCACTTGTAGCATAACCATATCCTGGAGCATCCGTAAATACAACCTTATCATCGACAATAAAGAAATTTAGTAATCTTGTTTTTCCTGGCGTTTTACCAGAGTAGGCAAGATTCTTGCGATTAACAAGAGCATTAATCAAAGTACTTTTTCCTGCATTACTTCTACCAGCAAAAACGATTTCTGGCAAATCACTATCAGGCCAACCTTCTTTATTCGCTGCAGTTGTTAACAGTTTTGCATCATGATACTGCATTACTTTACCAACGCTTCCTTTAAAACTTGAGAAACATTATCAACAGGTATAAATGTAATAGACTCCTTGACAGCATCAGGAACTTCATCCAAATCTCTTACATTATCCTTAGGAATTAAAATCTTTGTAATACCAACTCTATTAGCAGCTAAAGATTTTTCTCTTAGACCACCAATTGGTAATACATTACCTCTCAATGTAACTTCACCAGTCATAGCAAGGTTATTTTCAACAGGAGTTCCTGTCAAAGCAGAAACAATAGCAGTTGTCATAGTAACGCCAGCACTTGGTCCATCTTTTGGAACAGCCCCTTCAGGAACATGAATATGAATATCATTCTTTTCAAAGAATTTTGTATCAATTTTATATTCATTTGCATGAGCTTTTACATAATCCACCGCAATTTGTGCAGATTCTTTCATAACGTCACCTAACTTACCTGTCATAATAACGCCACCTTTTCCTTCATACGAACTTACTTCAATTTGAAGAACATCTCCACCAAATTCTGTATAAGCAAGACCTGTAACACAACCTACTTGAGCTTTCTTTTCTTTGTTTCCATACTCAAACATTTCTTTACCTAACCATATATTCACCAACTTCTTAGTTACAGTTACAGATTTCTTACCATCCTTCAAAATGGCAAGTACTGTTTTTCTACATAAGTTAGCAATCAATCTTTCAAGTTGTCTTACACCAGCTTCACGAGTGTAATGACGGATGATATAAAGAATTACATCATCTTTTAGCTTAAACTGTGTTGGTTTTAATCCATTCGCTTTTAACTGTTTTTGAACAAGATGTTCTTGAGCAATCTTAACTTTATCAAGTTCAGTATAAGAAGGTAATTCAATAATTTCCATTCTATCTCTTAATGGAGCTGGAATATTTTCAAGATAGTTTGCTGTTGCAATAAACATAACTTTAGATAAATCATATGGTTCTTCCAAGTAATGATCGGAAAACATTGCATTCTGTTCTGGATCCAAGACTTCAAGCATTGCATCACTTGGATCACCTTTATAATCTGCACCCATTTTATCAATTTCATCAATCAAGAATACAGGGTTGATGACTTCAGCTTTTTTCATACCTTGAATGATTCTACCTGGCATAGAGCCTAAGTAAGTTCTTCTATGTCCTCTGATTTCAGCTTCATCACGAACACCACCCAAGCTCATCTTAACAAATTTTCTATCCAACGCACGTGCAATAGATTTCGCTAAAGATGTCTTACCAACACCTGGAGGACCAGCCAAACAAATAATTGGAGCATTTAATGTACCAGTCATTTGTTTTACAGCAAGATATTCCATGATTCTATCTTTTACTTTATCTAATCCATAATGATCATCATCAAGCACTTGGCGAACTTTTGCTAGATCTTCTACATCAGTTGTTTCTTGCCAATATGGAACTTTTAATAACCAGTCCAGATAACTTCTAGACACTGAAGCCTCTCCACTTCCTGCTGGTAACATCTCATATCTTTGTAATTCTTCTAAAGCTTTCTTTTTGATATGTTCAGGATATGGATTATTATTGATTGTTTCTCTTAATTCAGTAGAATCATCAGTAATATTTGAAACATCACCAAGTTCTTCTTTAATAGTCTTAAGTTTTTCTCTTAAGTAATATTCTTTTTGAGATTCATCAATCTTTTCTTTAACTTTCTGATTGATCGTATTTTCAATTTCAGAAAGTCTTTGTTGTTTTTCCATTTCAGCAATGATCAATAACATACGATCATTGATATTATATGTTTCTAATAATTTCTGTTTTGTTTCCTGATCATGTAATAAATATTGTCCAAACTGATCAGTCAAAGTAACAGCAGAAACACCATGGGATAACTGATGAATCATATCTGCTGGAAATGTAGCAGAGACATTAGAAATCTTTTCAAATTCAGAAATGATTTTCTTTACCAATGCGAGTTCTTCCGTTGTATCCCCTTGGATATCATCCTTCAATTCAACATTAGCCATCATCATTGTCCCATCATCTTCAAGATCAATCAATCTAGCACGCTTCATACCAGTAAATGTAATACGCATAAAATTTTGTTTTCTACGTACAACTTTAATTTTACTTAAAGTACCAACTGTATATAAGTTTTCTACTGTTGGATCTTCTACCATGATATCGTTTTGACAAACAATAAAAACTTGGCCATCATAACTATCACTTGCTGCATTAACAGCATTGATTGACTTATTTCTCCCAACTTCAATCATTACATCTTGTCCAGGGAATACAATGATACCTCTAGTACAAATAACTGGGACTTTGATAGTATTTTCCATATGTAAATACTCCTTTTCTATTAGTTAAAATAAGACGTAGTATATAACCACGTCTTATTGTTAATCATTGATTAAGCTTTTACAGCGTTATCTTTAACGAAGTTATAAGCCTTAGTTGTCTTAACATCTTGTCTAATGAGGTCTTCACTAACAAGTGGCTTGATCTTTTCAACATCCATACCATACTGTACAGAAAGATCATGATACTGTTCTTCAACATCTTCGTCTGTTGCTTCAAGATTTTCAACTTCAGCAATCTTATTTAAAGCAAGTCTTAACTTGACGCTCTTTTCAGCATTTTCTCTATAATCTGCTCTTAGATCATCAATTGTCTTACCCATCATCTGTAAGTATTGAGAGAATGAAAGACCATATTGTTGAATCTGAGCAGCCATTTGTTGAATCTGATTATTTGCTTCATCATCAACCAATGCATCAGGCATATCAACCTTTGTATTTTCAGATAATTGTTCAAATAACTTTTCATCAGCAGCACTTTCAGCTTGAGACTTCTTAGCAGCTTCTAATCTTTCCTTAACAGTCTTCTTTAAATCATCAACTGTTTCAACATTAGGAATATTTGTATCCTTTGCGAAATCATCATCTAATTCAGGAAGTACTTCTCTTGTTACTTCATGAACTGTAACTTTAAATACAACTTCAGCACCCTTAAGATCTTCAGCATGGTAATCTTCTGGGAAAGTTAAGTTCAATTCTTTTTCATCTCCAGCCTTGCAACCAATTAACTGGTCTTCAAAACCAGGAATAAATGAACCAGAACCAAGTTTCAAGTTATATCCTTCAGCTTTTCCACCTTCAAAAGCAACTCCATCCTTGAATCCTTCATAATCGATCTTTACAGTATCTCCATCTTTAGCTTCACCTTCAACTGTTTCAAGATCAGCATATTGTTTTCTCATACGATCGATTTCTTCATTGATTTCTTCATCTGTTACTTCAACAGATTCCATTTCATACTTCAAGCCTTTATATTCACCTAATTCTACTTCTGGCATAACAGCGAAAGTGAATACTAATTCAGCCTTATCAGCAGACATTGACTTAACATCTAACTGAGGTTGAGAAATAGGATTTAAATCCAATTCCTTGAATGCATCTCTCATCCATTCATTAGCGTTATCTTCAATAGCTTGAGCGTATCTTTCTTCCATTGATACTTTCTTTTCAATCATTCCTGTTGGAACATGACCTTTTCTGAAGCCATCGATCTTTACATTCTTAGCGATTTTCTTGAATGCCTTATCTACAGCATCCTTCCATTGTTGTCCTTCAACAGTGACATTCATATCACCCATTGATTTTTCTTTCAGTGTCCAAGTTGACATTGTAAATTCTCCTTTTCATTTTTCATGCTCGCCTATTATAACAAAATTAATGAAATGTTGCCATAAATACACGCAGAAAATGTACTGAAATATAATATCATTAAAAATAGCACTGTCAAGTATTGAGTGCTAAATTCGTAAATTAACTAAGTTTTTGGTTTGAATAACCTAATTTATCTTTAATTGGTTGTATCAATTCTTCTCTTCCCATCATCTGGCAAATATTTTCGAAAACATCAAATGCTAGCGATTCTCCGTCGTCTTCTTCATATGATAAAGGTAAAAATAAATATACATCATGAATCAAAATAGATTTTGCCATTTCATACATATCAGGATTCTTTTCTAACCATTCCTTTAACAATGCATTTGCCTTCAAAAATCCTTTTGATTTTGCACAAGGTGTTAATGAATCACCATAAAATGTATATTCAACACCATCTTTATTCCATGTAAATTCTTCTTGTATTTCTTGTTCAGCAATACTTTCCACTAATAAAGCCGCAGCTTCAGGATATGGATCTGAAGATAAATAGTCATTGATTTCATTAACGCATTCTCGTAAATTTCTGTTTGTCAATTGAGAACAAGCAGCTAATTGTTGTTCACTACTTCCTTTCAAACCATTTAAAATATCGTCAATATATTTTTCATTTGTATTCTTTTGATCACTCATTTTATATTTTAAATCATGATATAAAGATTTGAATCTTGTTTCAGATTCTTCAGGAATATATGGCATACTTAATTCTTTTTTCAAAACAACAAGTGCTTCTCCATAATCACCATTATTTATCATTTCTTCAATTTCTTGAATAATTTCTTCGTAATAATTTTCCATGTGTTAAGTATACAATTTTATTTTCATCATCTCAATTTTTCTATATAATAATTTCATGGAAGAAATTATATTAGTTTCAGATAATCATGGGCAAATTGAACCGTTAAATTATCTTAAAGAAACATATCCTATTACAGACTATTTTATTCATTGTGGCGATTCAGAATTACATCCATATCAATTGGATGGTTTTGCTAGTGTTCAAGGAAACAATGATTTTTTTCAGGCATATCCTAATGAAAGAATCATAACCATTGGGGAACATAATATTTTGGTTGTACATGGTCACTTACATATGTTCTTTGGACATCCTGAGCATTTAGCTGACTATGCTAAAAAAATGAATTGTGATCTCGTATTCTTTGGACATAGTCATATACCGCAAGATATTACTGTAAATGGTATTAGATGCATCAATCCAGGAAGTATTTGGCATAATAGAGACGGATCAAAACCAAGCTATATGATCATTCATTTAGATGGAAAAAAAGTTTTTGTTGAAAAAAAATTATATAAATTGTAAAATAGGTCTTGTCAAAAGCATAAGTCTTTGGTATATTATTAATCGCTGTCTTGGTAGCTCAGCTGGATAGAGCACCCGCCTTCTAAGCGGACGGTCAGGAGTTCGAATCTCCTCCAGGACACCATCTTGAAACACTGTTTATTAAAACAGTGTTTTTTGTTATAATTTTTTTATGAACATATATCCATACAACTTATACATACTACTAATATCCGCTATATTAGTTATTATATTTTTATTGATTACGATCTTTCATTTAAACACACTAGGAAATACTTTATTAAATGAAAATCAATCTTTTGATAACATCAAGAAACAAATTGGTTTATTCAATTACAAAAAGAATGCTATCATTAAGAAGCATCAAGAAGATCATAAAAATGATAAATACCTAAAAGCTATGCTACCAATTTTATTTGCGGTCTATACCACATATAAAGATGATGATGCATTAAAAGGAATAAAAGGTTATAAAAAAGCTACTTCTAAAGTACTTAAAGCAAAATTAAGAAGCAAAACAAAAGTGAGGTAATAGTCAATACCCCACTTTATTTTTTATGCAGTTAATGTTCCAGTATATACGACAAATCCAACATATCCTATCAACAATCCAACAAAGACAACTAATAATACACACTTAAGAATAGACCAATTTTTCTTTGTTAGAAGCACATATAATAAATATGTCATACAAATCCCAAAGATACCAGGAATAATATTAAATATCGTTGTAGTAATTGATTGAGCTGAGGAAATCTGAACACAATTCAAGAAACTTGTAGAAATAGATGCATACATCGTAGAAATAACAATCATTGCGCCTATAGTAAATACACCCATGATTTGTGAAGCATGTTTTAATGTTTCTTTTTGTTTGATTACTTTTTCAAGAATCTTAGTTCCTTGATTATATCCAATTTGAATCAGTTTAAAACGTAGGATAACAGTTACTAAAATTGCCGCAAATACAAAAATCAAAACAGGTATAACATTCCCACTTACTGCTGCAGAAAAACAACAAACAGCTAACGTAGAAAGAATCAATAGATTCATTAAAGAATGAGATAAACTATTCGCTAACATATTTACTGTAGTTCTTACTGAACGAATCGTTTCTAAGTCAGCCTTTTGTGCTTCTAAAGATAAAACAACGCCCATTGTTAAAGTAGAAAAGAAAGAACCACTTTCCACATACTCTAAATTATGTCCCATACTTAAAGCTAGATCATTTTCATTTTCATGAATCTTTTTTAATGCAGGTGTCATAGCCCAGCACCACGCATTCGCTTCCCCTGTTTCTGCGTTTTTACCAGCAGAGATCAAGAAAGATCTAAAAGCTACTTTATTCAAAGTCTTTTTATCTAAAGGATATGCCTCATTTAGATTTTCATAAACGCCTGTTCCTACCACCATTTTTCAGCACCTCCCTTGATTGTATTCTTCATTTCTGTTGTTTCTTTGTTTTCGGCTTTAACTTCAGCTTTATGTGAACGATAATCATAACAAGCTAATGCAAATGCCATCAATGAAACAATCGTTCCAGATATCGTATTCGCACTAAAGGAAGCCAAGAACAACCCAACAGCTAAACCAGCTAATAATGCTCCTGGTACATCTTTAAAGCCAATATTTCTAAGTAAAATTGCATAAGCAATACAAGGCATTAGAATTGCCATTGCGTTTAATCCTGCAATAACAAATGGATATGAAGATACAAATGAAGTCATAGCTGATTGTAAAGAATCTAAGTTCGTTGATAATACATAAGTATAACCAACATAAGCAACACAACTAATCAAAACAGATAACACCAAGAATAAACCAACAGATTTTCTATTTTCAGCATTCTTTCTAAAAGTTGGAACAAAGATCATATTCACAATAGATAATACGTATTCCAATAACATACCTAAGATCAAAATAGAATATGCTGTTGAAATAGCTGTTGAAGAATCCGTTCCATTAGAAATCAAAAATGTAGCAGTAATAGAACTAATCAAAAATCCAGATTGAATTGGTGCATATTCACCATTTGATTCATATGCAATATAGTATAGTTCTAAAGAACCTCCAATTAGCATTGCATCTGTAGTACAACCTAATGCAGCACCTAATAATGTACATGTAATCAATGGTCGTTGTAAGACATGTGTAAAACAATATTTATCTAAAACAATGATCAATACTACAAGTAAAACGTAAATTGACATAAATTTAAATCCTTTCCTTTTTTGCGCGTTTAATTATATCAAATTATGATAAACTTGTCTTATAGAGGTACTATACAATGATCATTAAAAGTAAAAGAGTATATATAACTGGTGTATTTAC
>CAVCCE010000023.1:0-10486 GCA_963600555.1 Duodenibacillus sp. | reverse complement strand
TAAAGAAGTTGAATTCTTATTTAAGATCATGAATCAGTTAAGAGATGAAGGCGTTGCGATGATCTATATCTCACATAAGATGGATGAAATCAAGCAAATTGCGGATGATGTTCAGATTATGCGTGATGGACAATATATCGGTACTTGGTCAGCAAAAGAATTAAGTATTGATGAAATCATTACAAAAATGGTAGGTCGTGAAATGACACAGATCTATCCTGAACACAATCATGAAATTGGTGATGTCGTTCTTGAATGTGATGATATTTGTTCAATTCGTGAAAAGAGTTTCCAACATGTTTCATTTAAAGTCAAGAAAGGTGAAATCGTTGGATTTGGAGGACTTGTAGGAGCGCAACGTACTGAATTAATGGAAGGTATATTCGGAATACGTAATCTAGCTTCAGGAACAGTTAAGGTCAATGGAAATGAAGTATCAATCAAGAAACCAAAAGATGCTATGAAAGCAGGAATTGGTATGATTACTGAAGATAGACGTGGAACGGGTATCGTTGGATGTCTTTCCATCAAAGATAACGTTGGTATCACAATTTACAACAAACATCTCAAAGCTGGATTTGTTTTAGATCATGCTTCAATCAATAAGATCGTTGATGAATCTATCCAGCAGCTAAGTATTAAGACTCCGAGCATGCAAACACAGATCAGTTCCTTATCTGGTGGTAACCAACAGAAAGTTATCGTAGCTAGATGGTTGGCAAATGATCCAGATATTCTCATTATGGATGAACCAACAAGAGGTATTGATATTGGTGCGAAACATGAAATTTATGAAATTATGGAAGACCTTGCACAACAAGGTAAAGCAATTATCATGATTTCTTCTGAAATGCCGGAATTGATTGGTATGTCAGATAGAATCTACGTCATGAGTGAAGGAAAGCTTACAGGTGAAATTACAGACCGTGCTGAGATGACGCAAGAAAAGATCATGAGTTATGCTGCTCAGTATTAGTAAGGAGTAAAGAAAATGAAAAAGGATTTTAATTTAAAGGACTTTTTGATCAATAATGGCGTTATCGTTGTAATGATTATTCTTGTCCTATATACAGGTTTAACAAGTAGTAACTTCTTTACAGTGAAAAACTTCCTCAATATTGCTTGTAACATGTCTTATAGACTTGTTATTGCCTTAGGTATTGCAGGATGCGTTATCACTGGTGGTTGTGACCTCTCTGGTGGTCGTATGATTGGTTTTGCGGCATGTATCTCTGGTACATTGTTACAAAATATTGATTACTCTCAGAAATTCTTCCCTGGTATGGAACCATTAAATCCATTCCTAGTTATTATCATTGTAATGGTTATCTGCGGTATCTTTGGAGCAATTACAGGATCATTTGTAGCATATCTACATGTCCCACCATTTATTGCTACATTGGGTATGATGGATATCATCTATGGTCTTGGTTTGATCTATACAGGTGCTACACCTTTAGGTGGATTCACTAGAGAATATACAATGTTTTCGACAGGTAAGTTTTTAGGAGTATCTTATTTGATTTGGATCGCATTGATTGTCATGGCAATTACATGGTTTATCTTCAATATGACTCGTCATGGAAAATACATGTATGCGATTGGTGGTAACGCGCAAGCTGCTGAAGTAGCTGGTGTTCCAGTAAATAAGACATTAGTAATTATCTACGCTAAGGCTTCTGCTTACTTCGCACTTGCAGGATTCATGTTAGGTGCCAAAGCTGGTGGTTCTTCTGTAAATACGGGTCTATCTTATGAAATGGAAGGAATTGCTGCATGTGCACTAGGTGGTGTATCTGTTACTGGTGGTCGTGGCAAAGTTTCTTCAGCACTGATTGGTGTTGCGGTACTTGAATTATTGAAAGCAGCATTACAGTACTTAGGCGTTGACCAAAATGCACAATATATCGCAATTGGTATCGTCATCTTAGTTGCTATCACACTTGATATTCGTAAGTACGTTCAAAAGAAATAAAAAATTTCTTAAAATTAATCAGGAAAGCGTTCTTGAGAACGCTTTCTTATTTTGTTTACAAGTGCGATAATATTTGTAACAGAAAGGTTTTTGTTTTATGAGTTTTACAGAATTTATTAATGAATCATGGGTGACGTTATTATTAACGGTCTTACCTTTGTATTACGCTTTCCAATTACTAAAGAATAATAAACTTGAAATGATACGTCCTAAGGGTAGTAAGGCAATCGAAAAGAAAAAAAGAAAGCCATATTGTCATGATGCTGGTATGATCATGTTGGTGACAGGTATTTGTATGGGATGTATTACGGTCATTCGCTTATTTTCTCCGGTAGCTAGTTTAATTGGCACTGTCGTTGTTTTTGGTGGTTTTATTTTCACATGGAAAAGGACTTATGATACGTATGAAAGATAAATATAAGATCATATTGGTCGATGATGAAAGTGATGTAGCTGAAAGAATATCTCATAAGTTAGAATGGAGTGAGATTGGCTTTGAAACGCCTGTTATTTGTAATAATGCGTTAGATGCTTTAGAAGTGTGTGAAAAGCTCAAGCCAGAAGTCGTTATGACAGATATTACGATGCCATATATGAATGGTTTAGAATTGTCTCGTAAATTGAAAAATGAATATCCAAATATTCGAATCATTATCTTTTCTGGTTATGATGAATTTGAATATGCACAAGAAGCAATTCATATTCAAGCAGAGGAATATATTTTAAAACCTATTGATTCAGAACAATTAAAACAAATATTTACACGAATGAAATCATCTCTTGATAGAGAGTATGATGAAAGACAAAATATTAATAAACTTGAAAGTTATTATAAAGATTCTTTACCAATTCTTCAGGAATCTTTCTATTCATCATTAATGGAAAATAAAGTCCCTGCAGATAAATTAGAACATTTTATGAATAACTATTCTATTGATTTAGATAGTCCATATTATTGTGCGGTGATCATTCATGTTTCAACACATTCTAGAGATAAACAAATCAATCCTTTATTTTTAACAGTATCTGTAAGAAAGCTTGTTGAAGAGAAACTATGTGCAAGGTGGAAGGGTAAGCTTTTTACTTATCAAGGGAATACGGTAATGATTGCACAATTAGATGCTGAAGAAGGAGAAATTACAAAATTAACGGATGATTGTGATAAATTTGCGCGTCTAGCGAAGAGCGTAGCTGATGCTACAGTAACGATTGGAATTGGTAGGATCTGCTCTCAATTGATTGATATTTCAGATAGTTATGCTGGTGCTAGATTGGCAGTATCATATCGTGCTTTATATGGAACAATGAAGGCTATCAATATTACAGAAATTGACCCAGAACAAAGTAAACAAACGATTTCTGTTGATTCTGATGCATTAGATGAAGTATTCAAAAGAATCCGTGTTAATAATCAAGAAGGATTATCCAAAGCAATCAATGAGTATCTAAAGAATACGACATCGAAGATGACAAAAGTACCAGAATTTAGATTCTTTGTTATGCAATTAGCGAGTGAATTATATGGTTTTGCTGTTTCAAATAAATTAGATCATAATAAGATCTTTTCAAGTTATCATGATATTATTCTACAAGTTGAAAAGTTGGAATTGAATGATTTGAATGCTTGGATGAGTGAATTGTGCTTTTCTATGCAAAAAATGATTAGTGAAAAACGTTCTAATACGACAAAAAATTTCATTTTGAAGGCAGTGGATTATGTAAACGAAAATTATACAGATCCTGATTTGACAGTTGAAAGTATTTGTTCTTATTTGAATGTTTCATATGCATATTTTTCTACTGTATTTAAGAAAGAAATTGGAAAGTCTTTTACAAGCTATCTAACAGAACTAAGATTAAAGAAAGCTGTTGAATTATTGTTGGAAAAAGATGAAAAGACATATATTATTGCGCATGATGTAGGATATACGGATCCTAACTACTTCTCTTATGTGTTTAAGAAAGCATATGGTGTATCTCCTAATAAATATCGTTTGAAGATCCAGGAAGAAGTATGAAAAAACACATCCATAAACTAAAAGACAAGATCATTGAACAATGGAATTTAAAATCAATCAGTATTCAAGCTTTGATGCTGATTAGTTTTACTGTTGTTTCTGCCGTTGTTGTCTTTGTTTTGGGTGTTATTTTTTACCAATTCTTCTCTTATCAAAATAAAACGACTATTACAGAAACAACAGAACAAGTAATGGAACAAACTACAACGAATCTAGAGGATTATTTGCAACAAATGAGACAATTATCAGATGCGTTATATTACAATTCCATTAAAGAAATTGATATTTCTACAGATAGTTGCGAAAAAGAAATGAGCATGTTGTATGAATCGAATAAAGACAAACTTGTATCTTTTGCGTTATTCTCAGAAGATGGTGAATTGATTACTGCTTCTCCAAACTCCGCTATGAAAAAGAATGTTGATGTAACTTCACAAGAATGGTTTTATTCTGCACTGAACGAAGTGGAAAACTTACATTTTTCTTTACCTCATGTACAAAATTTATTTGAAGAATCATCTATTCGTTATAATTGGGTCATTTCTTTAAGTAGGTCTGTTAATTTAACGAAATCAGGAGAAACAAGTGAAGGTGTTTTACTTGTTGATATGAATTATTCTTACTTTGAACAATTATTAGATTCTGTGAATTCAAATAATTCGAATTTTTATTTATATTTGATTGATGGAGCAGGAACGATCATCTATCATCCAAATCAAAAATTGATTAATTCTGGCGATTTTAAAGAAAATAATATGAAGGCGGCACTGTATAAAGATGGTGCTTATGAAGAAGACTTTGATGGTTCAAAACGTATTGTTATTACAGATACAGTAGGTTATACAGGATGGAAGCTTGTATCTGTATCAACGAAATCTTCTAATCTATATGCAGAAAGAATCCGTTATATCGTTATATTGTTGGTTGCAACAACATTCTTGGTCTTGATGATCATTAATCGATATATATCACGTTTTGTTTCTAGACCTATTTATGTTTTGGATGAATCTATTTCTGGTCTATCCAAAGGTGATTCAAGAGATTTAGATATTCTTCCACAATCTACTAGTGAAGTAAAACATTTGGGTGAAACGATTCAAATCTATAAAGAAAGTAATGAACGTTTGGTTCATGATATTGTTAAAGAACAGGAAGAAAAAAGAAAAAGTGAGTTGGATGCTTTGCAAGCACAAATTAACCCACATTTCTTATATAACACATTAGATTCTATCGTTTGGATGATTGAAGAAGGTGGGAAACAAAAAGATGCGGTATTTATGATTACTGAACTTGCTTCTTTGTTTAGACTTTCCTTATCTAAAGGAAATACGATCATTCCTATTTCAGATGAAATCAAACATGGAATGAATTATATGAATATTCAAGCAGTACGTTTTAAGAATCGTTTTACTGTGAAATTTGATGTTGATGAAGAAATCAATCAATATTGTACGGTTAAATTAGTTGTACAACCTATTCTAGAAAACGCAATCTATTATGGTGTAAAAAATATGGATGAAGATGGATCTATCTTGGTAAAAGGTTGGAAAGATGGTGAAGATATCTATATTACGATTGAAGATAATGGATTTGGTATTCCTGAAGAATATCTAAATACGATCTTATCTGATGAAGGTCATAAGAAAGCACATGGTTCAGGAGTAGGATTGATCAATGTACATAAACGTATTCAGTTGAGATTTGGTGATTCCTATGGAATTTATATTGAATCTGAATTGGATGAAGGAACTAAAGTTACGATTCATATTCCAGCAATTCTATATACAAAAGAGAATCAAAAAGATCTTGAATCTGGTGAATGGTTGAGAAGGGAGATGCAATCATGAAAAAGAATAATATCTTTATTACAACGATTGTAGTTCTTTCTTTAATTATTGGGATAATGGCAGTATTATTACAATTTCCAACGAGTCAAAAGAAATATGAAATATCTGTTATTGTTCCTAATTCTGCAGATAATATGTGGGAAAGATTTCAATCAGGTATTCGTCAAGCAACAGATAATGATGATATCAATGTTAATTTTGTGAATACAAGTGATATGGAAACATTAGCTGATCAAAAGAATTTAATTGATAAAGAAATTAGAAATGGTGTTGATGGATTGATCGTACAATTTATTTCATCCGAAAATACAGAAAAGATAATTGAAGATATTGCTTCTAAAACAAAGTTAGTATTGTTATTAACAGATGTAGATAAGTATGATATTGATTCAGATGACATAGATTATATTCATTTGGATGATACTTTGATTTCAACAACGGTCACTTCACAATTGTTTGACATAGAAGGTAGAGATTTGCACTTAAAAAAAGTTGGAATCGTTGTAAGTAATGAAAATCAAAACAATATTCAAACAAGGATCGATAATGTTACTGATATTCTAACAAGTGCAGGTGCTAGTATTTCTTGGACTGTTTCTGGATCATCAGATAATCTGAAAGAAAAGTTTCAATTTGTTGATATACCAAATATGATCGTAGCTTTAGATAGCATAGCTTTAGATGCCTCTATAGAATATGTAAATAAAAATGATCTACATTTATATGGAATTGGCTGCTCAGATACAAATATTGCGGCATTAGATGCAGGGGATATTCAAGCTATGATCGTCCCGGATGCAACAATGCTTGGATATTATTCTGTACATACGATGTATCGTAAGTTAAAAACGAATAAAGAAAAGACAGATCTAACAGTAGATTATTATGTTGTTGATCGTGAAAATATGTTTAGTGATAGAAATGAACAAATTCTATTTCCGATTGGAGACTAGATATGCATAAGATAATGAAATGTATAATGACATTAACGCTTTTATTGACAGGATGTGTAAATAAAACAGAGTCTGCAAATAAAAAGATCAAAATAGGAATTTCTTATTATGATTCTTATGATTCTTTTGTTGTTGGGCTATCGAAACGTATTGAGAATGAATTAGGAACCTACGAAAATGTTGTAGTTAAAAGTTATGATGCTGAAAAATCTCAATTCACTCAAAATAGACAAGTATCTGATATGATTGATGAAGGATTTGATGTGATTTGTGTCAATTTAGTTGATCGTACAGCTCCAAAGAAAATCATCTCTATGGCAGAAGATAATGATGTTCCAATTATATTTTTTAATCGAGAACTTGTTTCTCAAGATTTAGAGAGCTGGACAAAGTTATATTATGTTGGTGGAGATGCAAGTGAATCTGGTGAAAAAGAAGGGAAGCTTACATCTGATTATATTCATGAACATCCTGAAGCAGATAAGAATCAAGATGGGAAGATACAGTATGTTGTTTTAGAAGGAGAGTCTGGTCATCAAGATGCAATCGTAAGAACAGATGTATCTGTACAAACGATAACAAATGAAGGAATAGTTTTAGATAAGGTGGACTTTGCGATTGCCAATTGGAACAAAAGCCAAGCTTATACAAAAACAAAACAAATGATCACTGAATATGATGATCAAATTGAATTACTTCTATCGAATAATGATGATATGGCCTTAGGTGCTATACAAGCATACCAAGAAAGTGGAATGGAACAATCTGAATGGCCAATCATTGTAGGAATTGATGGAATCATTACAGGATTAGAAGCTGTAAAAGATGGATATTTAATAGGAACTATTTATAATGACCAAGTTTCACAAGCTAAATCGATTGCTGAACTATCATATGCTTTAGCGACGAATAGTTCATTAAGTTCTTTGGGTTTGACGAATGGAAAATATATTCGTCATCCATATATAACTGTTACCAAAGAAAATGTTGATGATTATCTTAAATTATTACAATAATCATTCCAATATTGTTCTCCATTTTCTAACATTTCTTTATATGTAGATATCATGATTTCATTTAACTCTTTGCATTGTTCATCTAAAGAAAACATTGCAGGGAGTTTTTTTGTAATCATATCAATATCACCAGCAATTCTCATTGCGACATTTTTATCACTGACATGACCAATCCCAACTGCAATCTGTTTATAAGAATGTGAATCAATACAAGATAGAATGAATTCCTGAGAAAAACTTTTCCATTCTTCATGCAAGATATGATTTCTTTCATGATTTATTACACATAGATCTTCTAAATATTCTCTTAATTCTTTTTCCATTCTTTTTTTATTATAAAAATGAATTTTTTCAGTAGATAGTGTTTTACAATTAATCCAACCACGCATAAAAAGATCAGCTCTTTTGTGTTTTTTTTCTTTACCAAAACGTGTATGAAGTAATTCGAGTCTTAGAATATCATCTTCATTCGGATTTTCTTTTAAAACGATATTTAAAGTATCTTCACGTTCGTTGATATTTTTGATTTCATAATAATGTTCAGGCCAATTTTCTAAATAGCTTGTTGGTATTTCTTTTTTTAATAACATGTATTTATTATAACAAAAAAAGAACACCTTCTGGTGTTCTAATTGGAATGTTTATTCGTAATCACTTGCTGTTAGACCAGCAGATTCTAATGCAGATTTAGCTGCTTCAACGATAGCATCGGAAGTGACTGTTGCTCCACTTGTAGCGTCAACTGTGATCTTCCCAGTTTCCTTGATTTGAGCTGTAACTTCTTCAATAGCTACATCGCCCTTACCAGGAGTTTCATCTTTTCCTTCAGCAGTGCAATCTGTAATTTTACCATCCTTGATTGTTAATGTTACAGTAACATCACCATTCATACCTTGAGCTGTTCCAGTAACTTCACCACTGTAAGCGGAAGAAGAGGAAGAGGAACAAGCTGTTAATGTTGCTGCCATTGTTAAAGCAGCTAAAGTATTTAATAATTTCTTCATAAATTCCTCCATAAATACCTTGCGATTATATCTCATATAGTTAACAAAGTTCAACTAACTAATCATTTAATGTTTGCTTTTCTATGTGTTCTGTTGTAAACTAATTAAGCGTCAAAAATGAAACTGCAGGATTACCCAAGCGGTTGAAGGGGCGGGCTTGGAAAGCTCGTAGATCGGGAAACCGGTGCCAGGGTTCAAATCCCTGATCCTGCGCCATACTTAGAAGTACCTAGAAATAGGTGCTTTTATTTTGTTTTCCATCATTTTGAAATATGTAGTAGAATATTTTCTATGAAAAAGAACAAGAAGAACAAATTTCTAGTTGGTTTTACAAGATTTCAAAAGTTTTGGATCATATTTCTATTGATCGTACTTGTGATTTCTTTGTGTTTAACATTATATCAATTAGGTGTTGTTTTATTTGCGAGTAATGATACATCAGTAAAAAGTTCTATTACTTCTGTTCAAGAAACAGTTCAAGAAGAAGTGGATACAACGATTCTAAAAGAAAGCGAAGATGCTGGAAAAGAATATGTTGATAACACTCTTTTTTTAGGTGATTCTAATACGGTTCGCTTTATGGAATTTACAGATGATGAGGGAAATACCTACACATCAAAAGATAATACGATTGCAGTCGTAGGGATGGGCGTTCAAGCAATTGATTCCCTAGAATGTATGGAGTTTTCTACTGGTACTTATACGATGGTTGATTCTGTAAAGATTTTACAGCCACAAAGAATCATTATTACGTTTGGTACGAATAACTTGACTGGAGCGAATACTGCAGAAACGAGAAATGAATTTATTGAATCCTATACGAAACAATTGAAAGAGATCCAGGAAGCATATCCAAGTGTAAATATTATCGTGAATTCATTGCCACCAATCACATCTACAACAGTTTATACAAAGCTTGATGCCCAAGAGATACTTGCTTGGAATGAAGCTATGGTAAAGATGTGTGAAGAAAATGGTTGGCATTATTTGAATTCGTCTGAAGTATTAGCGGATCAAACAACGGGTTATGCATTAGATGGAATGATGGATCAAGACGGATTGCATCTTTCAAAACAAGGCATTTCAACTTTGTTCTCTTACATTAGAACACACGCTTATATATCAGAAGATACTAGAGGTGAATTAGAAGAGATTCCAACGATCATTGGACCGAAGACAGATCTATACCAAGTAAATCCATTAAGTGGTGATTCTTTTGATGAATCTGTTCTACATCCTACAGATTCTCAACAACAAGAACAAGTTCAACAACCTGTTGTAGAAGAGGTTTCTACAGAAAACTTAGAAATTTCTTCTGAAGTATCAAGTCAACCTAGTTCTGAAGTATCAAGTCAACCTAGTACTGAACCAACATCTGAGTCTGTTGAAGAACAAGGCCAAAATAATGAATCTAATCCAGTAGAATAGTAAGTGTATTCTTATACATAAGATTGAATATATGGTTACCTGTGTTGTACAATAACACAGGTAATTTTATGTTTCATATAAGTGATTTTAAGAAATACTCTAGATGTCCAAGAATCTATTTTAATGATATGAAAGAGGATGATAAAGAATATCATCCATTTGTACGTTCTGATGAAAAGACTACTGAATTAGCTATCAAAAAATTACATATCAAAGATTATTTTTTAGGTGCTGTTGGTGATCCA
>CAVCCE010000022.1:0-10842 GCA_963600555.1 Duodenibacillus sp. | reverse complement strand
ATTGAAATCGTATTAGAAGAACTACATTTTGATGAAATGATAAAAGATGCTGATCTAGTTATTACGGGTGAAGGTAGGTTGGATCATCAAACATCTATGGGAAAAGCACCTATTGGTGTGGCAAGTCACGCTAAGAAATATGGTCTACCAGTTATTGCGTTTGCGGGATGCTTACAGAATGCATATGCATGCAATGAAAATGGTATAGATGCATACTTTCCTATCATTCCTAGGATCATGACAATAACTGAAGCAATGGATAAAGATATTGCTTATCAGAATCTAAAAGATACTGCTGAACAGGTATATCGATTATGGAGTTTAAAAACCAAGTGAGGAGTACCTAAATATGATAGGTGGTAATGCTCATGACTTTGTTGATTATATTTATTATGGCCAAGAATTATGGTTTATATATGATGGGACAAAGTACTTTTTAGAAGGATGGTCACGAGATAAGGTGAATTTAGAACTTGTTCTATACGAAATGGAAGAAGGAGGGAAAGAATGGTGGTGGACAGGAGACGCAAAGAACTTTCCTGTAGAAGAATTTCTTTCTGCACCAGTATTCAATAATAAGACCTTTTGGGAAGTAGAAAAAGACATCACATGGGTTGATTGTTTTTGAATAAGATTTAAAAACCAAGTGGAAATGATCACTTGGTTTTTGTTAGTTCTATGAGGTAAGGAATAGCTTGTTCAAAGTTTGTTCCATAGATATTATGATTTTCTTCTAGTAGTGTTTGATGGATGCATTCTCTTACATACTCACAAGCAATTCTAATAGCTTCATCAATATTCTTACCATTCACAAGAGCACCAGTAATCGTAGATGCCCAAATATCTCCTGTACCATGGAAGTGTTGTGGTTCTTCTTTTGTTGTATAGAAATGATAAGAGTTATCTCTTACATCATATGCATAAGCACCAATAGAATTGTCATTAAATGAAATACCAGTAATGATAGAAATGTTAGAACCAAATTGACAGAGTTCCTTCAACATTTCTTTGATTGTTTCTTCTGTATAAGTTTCTTGATATGGTTTATTTAATAATAGAAAAGCTTCTGTGATATTTGGACAAATGATGTCAGCTTTTGAACAGAGTTCTTTCATTCCTTCTACAAATTCATTTGTAAAACCTGTATAAAGCTTTCCAGAATCTGCCATACATGGATCAACGATAACTAGAGAATCAGGCATAGAATCAATCATATTCTTAGCGATATTCAATTGTTCAAAAGAACCTAAGTAACCAGTATAGATGGCATCAAAATGAAACTGTTCTTTCTTCCAATGGTCTAATATAGGTTGTATCTCATTTGTTAGGTCATGAAAAGTAAATCCTTTAAACATCGTATGCGTAGATAATACCGCAGTAGGTAATATCGCAGTTTCAATTCCCATAGCAGATAAGATTGGTAGAGCTACAGTTAATGAACATTTTCCAATACATGAAATATCCTGCATCGTTATAATTCTTTTCATATCATGACCTCCCATGTGCGATATAATACTAA
Source organism: Duodenibacillus sp. (assembly GCA_963600555.1). Taxonomy (GTDB): domain Bacteria; phylum Bacillota_I; class Bacilli_A; order Erysipelotrichales; family Erysipelotrichaceae; genus Bulleidia. Next base: position 9,323 of record CAVCCE010000022.1, on the reverse strand, counting down.
TAATGATACCAAATAAAGATATATCGATACATATTTTAAAACAAGAAGATATTCCAATGTTACAAGAATTCTATCCATACACAATTTCTTATGAAACTGCAAGCATGTTATATCATCAAATGATGAATGATATTACATATGGTGTCTATAAAGAATCAGAACTAGTTGGAATCATTCAATTGTATAAAAGAGATAACGATGTATATGAAATTGGTTATCGTACAAAACACCTATGCATGCATAAAGGATATATGAGTACAGGTGTTCAATTAGTTGTTGAAACGAATAGAGATAAAAAAATATACGCTAAAGTAGAAAAAACGAATATTTTTTCAATAAAAATACTGGAAAATACAGGATTTTTACTTGAAATTAACAAAGATGGTGTATTGATATATGGGAATGTTTTGAGAAAAGGTGATTGAAATGCAGAAAAATGTTTATAAAGAAGGTTATACGTGTAATAGAGAATTATCTTGGTTACGTTTTAATGATAGAGTCTTAAATGAGGCAAAAGATACAACTGTACCTTTATTAGAAAGATTGAAATCTGTTTATTTCTATTCTTCTAATTTAGAGGAATTTTTCCGTGTACGTGTAGGTTCTTTGTGGGATCTTAAAAATGTTAAGGTCACAAAAGTAGATAATAAATCAGGTATGACACCTTCGGAACAAATGGATGCCATTTATCCTGTAGCGAAGAGAGGTTGTAAGAAAAGAGACCGTATCTACACTGAAGTAACAAAAGAATTGTATGAAGAAGGTATTGAAGCAGTACAAATGAATGAATGTACAAAGGATGAACTGAAGTTCTTAAAGAAATATTATAAGAATTCTGTTTCTCCTTTGATTAACCCACAAATCGTTGATAGTCATCATCCATTTCCAAATCTACAGAACCATATTACATATGTTGCCGCAAGTATGAAGAAGAAAAATAAGATTTCTTATTGTTTTGTAGCTGTACCACAATCTTTACCACAAATCATTGTCTTACCACATAAGAAGAAGTTCCGTTATGTTCATACAGAAGATTTATTGGCTTATCAGATTCCATCTATCTTCTCAGATCATACAGTGAATGAAACATTGAAACTAACAGTATCTAGAAGTGCGTATGTTGATGCAGATGATGCAGCATTTGAAGATATTTTGGACTATCGTAAGAAGATGGAAAAGGTATTAAAAGAAAGAAGAAAGATGAACGTTACAATGTTGACTGTATCTAAAAAGCCTTCTAACTCTTTTAGACAATATCTTTTATCTAATCTAAAGATTACAAGAAGAGAACTCTTTGTATGTGAAGCACCAATGAACTTGAAGTATGTATTTGGTATTGAAGGATTGGTTGATGAGGAACTACGTTCTAGATTGACATTCCAGAAATATACACCAAAACTATCGAATGAATTAAACTACAAACAATCTATCTTTAATCAGATTCAAAAGAAAGATGTCTTATTACATTATCCATATGAATCTATGGATCCATTCTTACAATTAGTGAAGGAAGCAGCGAATGATTCTAAGACAGCTTCTATTAAGATTACGATCTATCGTTTGGCCTCTAGAGCACGTTTAGTAGATTACTTATGTCAAGCTGCTGAAAATGGTATTGAAGTAGATGTATTGATTGAATTGAAAGCTCGTTTTGATGAACAGAACAACATTGATTATTCTGAAAAGCTAGAAGAAGCTGGTTGTAATGTTATTTATGGTTTTGAAAAGTATAAAGTACATTCTAAAGTATGTTTGATCACAAAGATCATTTCTTCTAAACCTCAACATGTAGCACTTATTTCTACTGGTAACTTCAATGAAAGTACTGCTAAGACATATACTGACTTTGCGTATATGACTTCTCGTCCTTCAATCACAAAGGATGCGGTAGCTTTCTTCTCTAATATGGCAATTGGTAAATTAGATGGTAAGTATAATACATTACTTGTTTCACCAGTTTCTTTAAAGAGTACTGTATTAGAATTGATGGACAAAGAAATCGAAAAGGGTAAAGATGGAGTTATAACTTGTAAATTAAATTCTATCACTGATGAAGAAATTATAGTAAAATTACATCAGGCATCCTGTGCAGGCGTAAATGTTAATTTGATTGTCAGAGGTATCTCTTGTATCGTACCAGGAATTGAAGGGAAAACAGATAATATCCATATCACTTCAATCGTAGGAAGATATCTAGAACACTCTAGAGTTTATATCTTTGGCAAAGGAACAAGTGAAAAGATGTATATCTCCTCTGCAGATTTCATGACAAGAAATACAGAACGTAGAGTTGAAGTAGCTTGTCCTATCTTAGATACTATTGCCAAAGAAAAGATTCACCAATACCTTGAACTAGCGCTCAAAGATAATACAAAAGCGAGAAGTATGAGTGAAACGGGAAGATATCGTAAGAAACAAATTGGTGATGCACCATTCAATTCTCAACTAGCTATGATGAGATTGACTCCTGAAGGAAAAAATGATGCACCACAAAAGCATGTACGAAGAACTACAGTTGCCTCTAAGTAGGTGATTTTATGAAACTAACAATTAACTGTCCTGATGGACAAACCATAGAGGAAGAATATGAGGGAAGCATTACTTTAGATAAAGTAATGGAGTCTCTCTCTTTTTCGTATCCAATCTATGCATGTAAAGTAAATAATCATTTTGAAAGATTGAATACAAAAATCTATGATGACGCATTGGTTGAATTCTATGATATAAGAAATCAATATGCGAATATGTGTTATCAAAATTCTTTGACATTACTTTATTTGAAAGCTATTAAAGATATCTCTGGTGATGATACAACAGTACACATGGCAAATTCTATTTCAAAAGGTGTATTTACTACCATTTATCATTCTAAATATGATAGAGAAGAACTTGTAGAAAAAGTAAAAGCTAGAATGTTGAAGCTTGTAGAAGCGGATCTTCCGATCCTTCAAGTAAAGAAAAGTAGGGATGAATTATTACATGACTTCAATAAGAATCATAGTTTCCAATATGAAAGTAAAGTTATTAAAACAGCATATGACGTAAAAGAAGCATATGTATGTACATTAGATGATACACAACATCTGTTCTATCAATATCTTTTACCAAGTACAAAATACTTAAATCTATTTGATCTACATGTATATCGGAAAGGAATCGTTCTACAATTTCCACAACCTTCTAATCCAAATGTAGTTCCTAAATTTAAAAAACAGAATCTATTATATGAAGCTTTTTCAGAAGAAAAGAGTTGGGAAAAACTAATGGGTGTACGTGAAGTTAGTACATTGAATGAGAAGATCTTAAATGAAGATTATAAAGATATGATCTTGTTAAGCGAGGCACTTCATGAAAAGAAGATTGCGGATATCGCAAGAAGGATTCACGATGAAAAGAAAAGGATCGTATTGATTGCTGGGCCTTCTTCTTCTGGCAAGACTTCATTTGCGAAACGATTGTGCATTCAACTTCAAGTCATTGGTTTAAAGCCGTTGTATCTAGGTACAGATGATTATTTCATTAATCGTGCTGATCTTCCTGTACAAGAAGATGGTACAAAGGATTTTGAATCTTTATCAGCGGTAGATGTAGAACTGTTCACAAAACAGATGAATGACCTATTAGAACATAGGACAGTTGATCTACCTGAATATGATTTTGTAAAGGGTGAAAAGATATATGGAAAACGAATCACTAAATTGAATGATGATCAAATCATTGTCATAGAAGGTATTCATGGATTGAATCCTGAACTCACAAAAGGAATCAAAGATAAAGAAAAATTTAAGATCTATATTAGTCCACTAACACAATTAACAATCGATCGTTATCACCGTATTCCTACAACAGACGCAAGAATGTTAAGAAGATTAGTAAGAGATCATCGTACAAGAAATGTATCTGCGGAAGAAACGATTGAGTCATGGCACTTAGTAAGAAAAGGGGAAGAAAAGAATATATTCCCATATAATGGAGAAGCAGATGTATTCTTTAATAGTCAATGTGTATATGAGCTATCTGTATTAAAGAAGTATGCAGAACCATTATTAAAGAAGATTACATATGATTCACCACAGTATACAGAAGCACAAAGAATGTTGAAGTTTTTAGATTTCTTTGTACCGATACAAGATGATTCTTGTATCGCAAATAATTCAATTATTCGAGAATTTATTGGAGGAAGTATAATTGCATCATGAAAAAACATTTATCACTTATTTGTATTACAACACTATTAGTTGGTTGTTCATCAAATGGCATCAAGGGAAAGTATTATTATCAGTCTTATAGTGGAGGATTGGATGATGATACATACTTTGAACTAAAAGATGATGGTGTATGTTCTATGGTAGCTAGTGGAGAAGAGCAGGAATGTACATATGGAAATGGTATTATCACAGTAGGAGATCAATCCGTATCTTACAAGATATCAAAAAATGTCATGACTGTATCCTTTCCTGGTACTGATGGACAAACCATGACATTTGAGAAAAACTAAATAGAGTTATAGATGATATATAGGACAATACCAAACAATGTTCCAATCGTATTGTTGATAAGATCTGTAATATCACATACTCTAGTAGTAGTGAATAACAATTGAGATACTTCAATCGTTAATGAAAATAATGCACCATATAAGAGAGTGATCTTATATGGTTTTTTTAATGCTCGTTGGGCAATGAAGCCAAAAGGTATAAATAATAGTAAGTTATAGACCGTTTCTCTACGATAGTTTCCATAACCATTGATCCAATCAGAGAAAGGAATGAAATTACAGTTATCATATACACCATCAAATGCCCAAGGTAAGTGGATGATGATGGGCATGATCGTCCAACCTAATACGACACAAATATAAAGATATAGAAAAGAATGCCATCCAAAATCATTTGGTGATAGCTGTTTCCACTTTGGTCTTAATACTTTTATATAAATTACCAATAACAATAAGATATCTGGTAATGCTTCTAATAACCACATCATAAACCGGGTTATTATATCATAGAAAAACAGATAATCTTTTGTCTATAGAAGAAAGTTTTGTGAAAGATTCATCTTAAGTTCAGATTGAATATCTTGAATTATCGCATGAAACTGCGTATATTATACGTTGGATTTTGGAGGAAGATATGAGTATTCTCGATGCGTTTCGAATGTTTACAAATATAGTAATACAAATTCTAACAGTGATATATGCTTATCAAATCGTTTATATATTGATATCTGTCATTAAAAGAAAAGTAACAAAATTAAAAGATACAGATATCCAAAAGAAATATGCAATCTGTATCAGTGCAAGAAATGAAGAAGGTGTTATTGGGGAATTATTGGATGGTCTTAATGTGATGGATTATCCTTCAGACCACTATGATATCTACGTCGTAGCTGATAACTGTACAGATCAAACAGCTCAAGTTTCTAAAGAACATGGCGCAACTGTATTTGAAAGATTTAATAAAGAAGAAGTAGGAAAAGGATATGCGTTGAATTTCCTTTATACGAAAATTTCTTCTTTGGTTGGTAGTGATTATTATGATGCGTTTATCGTATTTGATGCGGATAATATCGTTGATCCATCTTTCTTGAAAGAAGTGAATAAGAAATTCTCTACAGGTAAATATGATGCGTTAACGACATATCGTAATTCTAAGAACTTTGGTACGAACTGGTTAACTGCAGCATATTCCACATGGTTCTTACATGAGGCAAGACATTTAAATTATGTAAGAGATATGATTGGTGCACAATGTATGATCTCTGGTACAGGATTTGTGATTTCATCTAAATTGATGGAAGAAAATCAAGGTTGGCCGTATTATTTCTTAACAGAAGATATTCAATTCTCAGTTGCTTCAACATTAAAAGAAAAGAGAATTGGTTATGTAGATAGTGCTGTTCTTTATGATGAACAGCCTTCAACAATGGAACAGTCTTGGAAACAAAGATTAAGATGGGCAAAAGGCTTCTATCAGATTGATGGAAAGTACCTAGGTGAATTAACAAAAGGTATGTTCTGTAAGAAAGGGAATCGTTTAGCTTACTATGATGTATTGATGACATGTTTACCATGTACATTACTTACAGTTATTATGGTGGCGTTAGCGCTATGGATCCTAGCTGCAGCTTCTTTTATGCCTTACTACATCTCTTTAGTATTAAGACAAGAAATGATCCAATTCTTAACGATGGTATTAGCTTATATGTGGATCAGTATGTGCTTGTTAGCTACGATTACTGTTATTTCTGAATGGAAGAGAATTCCAGCTAAGACAAGTGAAAAGCTAAAGTATCTACCTATGTTCCCTATGTTTATGTTGACTTATATTCCAATTTCTATTCAGGCATTATTTACAAATGTCACATGGAGCCCAATTCAACATTATTCAACAAGTCAATTAGCGATGAAGAAGTAGCACGAAAGTGTTACTTTTTTTGTTATAATCTTTTCATTGTGGGAGAAAGATAGATGAGTATTTTAGCTGTAGATAACTTAAATCATAGTTTTGGTGATAGAGAAATATTAAAAGATGTTACTTTTAGAATGAACAAAGGAGAACATATTGGCTTGGTTGGTCCAAATGGAGAAGGAAAATCTACATTTTTAAAAGTCATTACAAAAAGAATGGAAGTGGATGAAGGTAAGATCCAATGGGCAAAGAATGTGAAAGTTGGATATCTAGACCAACACGCTACATTAGAAAAAGGAATGACAATCAAAGCTGTTCTTCAAACAGCATTCTCTGATTTGTTTGATATGGAACAACATATGAATGAATTATATGCATCTATGGGTGAGGCAGATGCTGATATTGATGCACTTATGGCTGAAGCAAGTGATATTCAAGATATGTTGAATACAAGAGATTTCTATACACTAGATGCGAAGATCGATGAAGTGTCTAGAGCTTTAGGATTATTTGATTTGGGCTTAGATAAAGATGTACAAGATCTATCAGGTGGTCAACGTACCAAAGTTCTTTTAGCCAAACTATTACTAGAAAAGCCTGATATCTTATTGTTAGATGAACCTACGAACTATTTGGATGTAGAACATATTCAATGGCTAGAGAGATATCTTATTAACTATGAAAATGCATTCGTTATTATTTCTCATGATCTACCATTCTTAAATAAAGTCATCAATGTCGTTTATCATATCAATAATTCTCAACTAACACGTTATGCTGGTAACTATGATAACTTTGTGGAAGTGTATGAAGTTCAAAAAGCACAAAAAGAAGCAGCATATAAACGTCAACAAAAAGAAATTGCTGATCTAAAAGATTTCGTAGCTAGAAATAAAGCACGAGTATCAACAAGAAATATGGCAATGTCTAGACAGAAGAAACTAGATTCTATGGAACTCATTGAACTAGAAAGAGAAAAACCAAAACCTCATTTTGATTTTCAGATGTCTAAGACTCCTAGCAAAGTAATCTTTGAAGCAAAAGATCTAGTGATTGGTTATGATTCTCCTTTATCTAGACCAATTCATTTTGAGTTGGAAAGAAAACAAAAGATCGTACTGATTGGTGCGAATGGTATTGGTAAAAGTACATTATTGAAAAGCTTGTTAGGTAAGATTCCTTCATTAGAAGGTGAAGTGGAAACAGGAGAAAACGTAGAAGTAGGTTACTTCCAACAAGAGGAATCCGCTAGTGATAAAACTTGTTTACAAGAGATATGGGATACATTCCCTTCATGGAATCAATACCAAGTTCGTAATGCATTGGCTAAATGTGGTTTAATGGAAAAACACATTGAATCTAAGATGAAAGTATTATCTGGTGGTGAACAAGCAAAAGTGCGTTTATGTAAGCTAATGAATACACCTACAAATGTATTGGTATTAGATGAACCTACAAACCATTTAGATGAAGACGCAAAGAATGAACTACAACGTGCATTACAAACATATGAAGGTTCTATTCTCATGGTATGTCATGAACCATACTTCTATGAATCATGGGCAGACATCATTCAAAATTGTGAAGAGTGGACTACGATTGAATATTAAAAAAGATTGAAGCAATTCAATCTTTTTTTGATAAGACTTGTTTGTTGAATTGAAGAAAGATTAATCAAACAATTCACTATGAGAGCCAGTTGAATGTAATAATAGCATTAAGGTATTATTTTCAATTTTATACACTAATAACCAATCTGGTTCTATATGGCATTCAAAACAATTTTGATAATATCTATCATTAACCAATTTATGATTTCTATATTCAGGAGGGAGAATTTCACCATTTGCTAAAATAGTAATTAGATTACGTAATTTTTTAATGTCTTTTCCTTGCTTCTTTAACCTTTTATATTGTTTTTTGAATCGTGAAGTGTAGTCGATGGAATATTTCATGATTAGTCATCCAATGAGCTGAATAATTCATCTATATTAGTATATCCAGATCTTTTTCCTTCTTTGATTTCTTGGATAATATCATCGCCTTCTTTGATTGCTGAGAGTAATTCTTTATTAGGCTTAGGGTTTACAACCTCAAAAGGAATACCATCTTTATTTATTAGCTGTTTAATTGCCATGTTGATATATGTACTCATATTTAAACCTAATTGTTTTAAAATCTTATTAGCGACATCTTTATCATAACTATCTACTTGAACATTTATTACACTGTTTAAATTTGACATTTTAATCACCTCTATATTGAAAGTATATAAAAATAATATAAAAAATCAACAAATTATGAATAATATTTATGGGAAACTACTACAAATTATATATAAATTCACTTGGTAATATATTGAAATGATTTATAAATTATTAAGATGAAGATGCAAAGGATGAACTACAACGTGCACTACGATTGAATATTAAAAAAAGATTGAAGCAATTCAATCTTTTTTGTGAGTATTTAACATTTTTGAATCCACTTATCACTCTTGAATAAGAAATATGCTGCAATACATCTAGCAACTTCTTCTAAACTCTGTAAAGTGTATACCCAGATAAGAGAAAGATGAAATACAAATCCACTTACAAGAGCAATTGGAATTCCTACTAACCAAGTACAGATGATTCCAATATACATAGAATATTTTGTTCGTCCACCACTTCTTAATACACCAGTGAGCATTGTGATATTAATGGCTCTAGCAGGAATATACAGATACAGTACAAGTAAAAATTGCATTGTCTTTTGTTTAACATCTTCATCAATGTTATAAATATTTACATATGGAGCTCGAAGAGCAATTAATACAGCGCTGATTATGACTCCAGCAACTACGGAAATAATACAAAGTTTTTTTCCGGCTTTTCTAACGCCTTCATAATCTTCATTGCCAATTAATTGTCC
>CAVCCE010000021.1:0-11413 GCA_963600555.1 Duodenibacillus sp. | reverse complement strand
CATGCGGTACTCTATGAAACAAGAATCCCACTACTTTAGTGGTGGGAGTGTCAAGGGAGGTAGAAATATGAATGAAGAGAATACACAATTGATGACAGTTGGGGATTATCGTAAAAAGATCATTTTGTTTGCGATACCTTTATTTATTGGAAATCTATTTCAACAGATGTATAACACTGCTGACTCATTGATCGTTGGAAATCTATTAGGAGCACAAGCTTTAGCTGCAGTTAGTGGTGTTTCTTCTTTGGTTTATCTATTTGTTGGATTCTTTCAAGGATTCTCTACTGGTGCTGGTGTCATCATTGCTAGATTTATTGGTGCACAAAAAGAAGAAGATACTTCTAGATCTGTACATACTGCAGTGTGTTTAGGAATTATCCTATCAGTAATCATGACATTGATTGGATATTTCTTTTCGCCAGAGATATTAAAGTTTATGGGAACACCAGATGATGTATTTCCATTATCTAAAACATATCTACAGATATATTTTTTAGGATTTTCAGGACTTGTTATGTACAACACATTTACAGGTATCTTACAAGCAACTGGTGATTCAAAACATCCTTTGTATTATTTAGTTATTTCATCTGTAATCAATGTTGTATTAGATATCTTTTTAATTGGTGTCGTCGGAATGAATGTTGAAGGTGCAGCATACGCTACGATCTTATCTGAAATCTTGACTGCAGTTCTTGCGGGATATCGTTTGATCAAAAATACAGGTCCAACTCAATTACACTTATCAAAACTTAAAATTGATGGAGAATGTTTAAAACAAATCGTTCGATATGGTTTTCCAACTGCACTTCAAGCGAGTGTAATTGATATCTCTAATATTTTGATCCAAAGTTATATAAACTCCTTTGGTTCTCTTGCGATGGCAGGAATTGGTGCTTCTACAAAGGTCGAAGGTTTTATTTTCTTGCCAGTCACTGCATTCTCTATGGCTATGACAACCTATATTTCACAAAATATGGGTGCTGAAGAATATAAGCGTGTAAAAGGTGGAATACGATTTGGATATTTTGCGGCTTTATCTATTATTTTTGTGTTTGGAGTAATTTTATATTTATTCGCTCCAACGATTATTTCTTTCTTTAATAATGATCCTGAAGTTATTGGATATGGTGTTGGTAGAGTGAGAATCTGTGCAATATTCTATTTATTAGTAGGCTATTCGCATATCTCAAGTGCTGTTTGTAGGGGGCTAGGAAAACCTGCTGCTCCAATGGTAGTTATGTTAGTTTGTTGGTGTGCCGTTAGAGTAGGTGTCTTATTTACAATTGGACAAGTATTCCATAATATTTTATTAGCTTATTGGATCTATCCAATCACTTGGACATTATCTACGATTACATTCTTGATCTATATCCACAAAGTAGAAAAGAATGTTTTACCACTAGATAAATAATCCTGTTAAAATAGAAACAGAGATACGGAGGTACTTATGGGAAAACGTATTACAACAGATACTGAATATTGGCAATTAAAAGATGATTATGAAAAAGCTTTAGCTGCTGCATCGTCAGAAACAGATCGTAAAGCTAAGAAAACATATCAAGCAACTGCGAAAGAAAATCAAAAACTTTTAGAAGAATATGAAAAACGCAAGAAGAAAGAAACACTTGCGTTAGTGAAGAAAGAAGTAAAACTTGCGAAACTTAGAAACAAGACAAAAGCAGATAAACAGATTTTCTTTAACATCAGTGATATTGAATCTAAATATATTGATTTTACTTCTTTAACAGAAAAAGAAAGAAATAAACTTTCTGTTAAAAAAGAAAGTATGATCCAAATGATGAAAAAAGGAATGTATGTTAAGTTAAAAGATGATTCTGGTATTTATCAAGTTAAACATAGTGATGATTATATGGATGGTATGAATTATCTATCTACAGCTAGATATTCTGATGTAGCAGTACAAGATATCGCACTTATCATTGATCGTTATTACTACGAATCTGAGTTAAGTGAAACAGGACATAAGATTAGTTGAGACTTCATTGATTTGAAGTCTTTTCTTTATGAAAAAAGATGGAATAAACCATCTTACTGAATATGATAAGGACTTTTCTTATATCCTGATAATCTTGTGACAAGTTCTCCATCACTTAATTTATCAAAAGGACCAATCAAAGTGTTTAATTCTTTTAACATTTCACCAACTGTTTTATTTGCGAATGCTTCCATATGGATTTCTTCAAATAGTTCATAGATGTTGTGTCTATCAGTCATTTCATTTGCCTCCAAAGTTTTATGTGCATAAAATTATAACATATGAAGACAATAGAAGATATTTACATTCAAAATAAACAAGATATGATCGATGCTGTAAATGGATTAGGAATATTACCATTATTTTCAAATACAATAAAAGGATTTTCAATTGAAGAAAGATGTGCCCAAAATGTGTATTTTTCTGATGAAGAAGGTGTGTGGGAGTGGAAAGGACCAGTCATACAACAAACAAAGAGTGCCTATGGAAAGTTCTTTGAGAATAAAGCAGCGTTTATCTCTCCAAAGTTCTATTGTGATTTTGCGAATTTTAGAAGAGATGGGTATGATTATGATGCAAGATGTGATGAAGGAATGGCGTCATATAATGAAAGATATCTCTATGAACTGATTGATTCCCATTATTCGATTCTTTCCAAGCAAGCTAAGATTGAAGGTGGATATATCAAACCTCGTAAGAATGAACTAGTGCAGTGGGAGCCTAGAAAAGGTTTTGATACACAGATTACAAAGCTACAAAGACTTGGATATATTACAATAACAAATTTTGAATATGAGATGGATAAAAAAGGAAATTTCTATGGATGGGGCGTTGCGAGATATGCAACATTTGAAAAAGCATTGGGTAAGAAATTTAGTAATCATTTATATGAAAGAAAACCAGAAGAATCTTATCAGAGATTATTAAGGCATCTTAAAAAAATCATTCCTTATGCTGAAGAAAATGAAATTGAGTATTTTTTACAGAAATGAGATGGGAAATGATAGGATTTCTCATTTTTTCTATTCAAAGGATGAAAAAGTGAATGTATAATATTCATAGATGAAAACGCTATCATAATTTATTAAGGAGTATTGTTTTTATGTCTCAAGAAAAGAAAATTACAAAAAGGAAAACAACTACAAAGAAGGTAAAAAAAGTTCCTACTGATCCTACTTTTATTACAGAATACGATAGATATTTATTTGGTACAGGTACTGATTATAAGATCTATCAAAAAATGGGGGCACATAGCGCAAAACTGAATGGAAAAAAAGGTATGCATTTTGCGGTTTGGGCACCAAATGCGAAAGCTGCCGCAATTGTATGTGATAGAAATGAATGGAATCCTACAACGAACTATATGATGCCATTAGAGAAAAGTGGAATCTTTGAAGGTTTTATGGAAGGCATGGGATATGGCGAATTATATAAATATGCTATTGAAACACAGGATGGAGAAATCTTATATAAAGCTGATCCATATGCATTTTCTGCAGAACTAAGACCTGGAAATGCTTCTAAGACAGCTGATATTTCTTCTTATAAATGGAAGGATTCCAAATGGTTGGATGAACGTAAGGAACATTCTGGATATGATCAACCAATGTCAATTTATGAAGTTCATTTAGGATCTTGGAAGAAGAAAGATGATGGTACTGAAGATGGTTTTATGAACTATCGTGAGTACGCAAAAGAACTATGTGATTATTGTACATACATGGGATACACACATGTTGAACTTATGGGTATCGCAGAACATCCGTTTGATGGGTCTTGGGGATATCAGGTTACTGGTTATTATGCTCCAACTAGTCGTTATGGTGCTCCAGAAGATTTTATGTATTTAGTAGACACATTACATAAGCATAATATTGGTGTCATTCTGGATTGGGTTCCAGCACATTTTCCAAAAGATGTATTTGGACTAGCTGATTTTGATGGAACACCTACTTATGAATATCCAGATCCAAGAATGGGTGAACATCCTGACTGGGGTACAAAGATCTTTAATTATTCTAAGAATGAAGTAAAGAACTTCTTGATTGGTAATGCACTTTATTGGTTTGATGAATATCATATTGATGGTTTAAGAGTAGATGCTGTAGCGTCAATGTTATATCTTGATTATGGTAGAAAAGATGGAGAGTGGATTCCTAACAAATATGGTGGAAATGGAAATCTAGATGCAATTGAATTCTTTAAGCATTTAAATAGTGTGATTCGTGGCAGACATGATGGAACGGTCATTATTGCGGAAGAATCAACTGCTTGGCCAAAGATTACAGAAGCTCCAGAAAATGAAGGCCTTGGATTTACATACAAATGGAATATGGGATGGATGCATGATTTCTTAGATTACATGAAATTAGATCCATATTTCAGAAAAGACAATCATAATAAAATGACATTTGGTATGTCATATGCTACAAGTGAAAAATTCATTCTTGTATTAAGCCATGATGAAGTTGTTCACTTGAAGTGCTCTATGATCAACAAGATGCCTGGAAATGAAGTAGATAAGTTTGCAAATCTAAAAGCTGGTTATCTATTCATGTTTGGACATGCTGGTAAAAAACTATTATTCATGGGACAAGATTTTGGCCAAGCGCATGAGTGGAATGAAAAAGTTCAACTTGATTGGTGGGAATGTGATAATCCATTAAATAAGAATCTTCAAAATTATGTACATGATCTATTACACATGTATAAAAAATATCCAGCATTGTATGCGTTAGATGACTCTTGGGAAGGATTTGAATGGGTAAATGCAGATGATAATGAAAGAAGTATCTTTTCATTTATTAGAAAAGATTCTACAGGGAAGAATGCACTATTATTTGTTATCAACTTTACACCAGTAGCTAGGGAAGATTATATGGTTGGTGCTCCAAACAGTGGAACATATTCTTTGATTTTTAATGAGACTGGTTTGCTAGAAAAACCTATGCCATTCAAAGCGAAGAAAGGTGAATGTGATGGTAAACCATATCGCGTAGAATATCCTTTACTTGCATATGGATGTGCTGTATTTAAGTTTACATATAAGAAATAATCATAAAGAACACAAGAAATTATGCTTGTGTTCTTTTTTGTGGTTATATATCACTAACAAATATGATAGAATGAGACTTGTTTCAGAAGGTATGAATATGCATTACGGAAATGAGAACTCAAAACGATTTATGGGCGTTGTGATCGTTATCTTGTTTATTGGTGGATTTATCAAAGGTATGTATAAATCTAACAAGAAGACAGAAGCCGTCACAACGTTAAACCTAACAGTAGAAATACAAGATGATTGGTCAGTTATTAAGTATGATAAAGATACGGATAAGATCATTCTTCATGATGATGAAGGTACCGCAACGATTCAATTAAATGAAGAATCAACAAGAAAAGAAACAACATTATCGGAATCAATTGGAGATTGGAAAATTACTGGCTATCAAACATCAGAAAAAACGTATCATCTTTATTTATATTTGGATGGTACAAAAGATATCATTCTTGATTATGAATCTGATCAAGAAGAATCGATTGAGCATTTAAAAACATTGATTCAAGGAATTAAAGTAAATGAATAGGAGATAACAATTATGGATAAGAATATGAAATATATTAGAAAATTACCAAAACCAGATGAATTAAAGGAAGCATTTCCTTTATCTGAAGATATTATCAAGGTCAAACAGAAAAGGGACCAAGAAATCGCTAAGATATTCACCGGTGAAGATGATCGTTTCTTATTGATCATTGGACCATGTTCTGCAGATAGAGAAGATGCAGTATTGGAATATATGGAACGTTTAGCTAAGGTGCAAGAAAAAGTGAAAGATAAGATCTATATGATTCCACGTGTTTATACGAATAAACCACGTACAAAAGGTGTAGGTTATAAAGGAATGTTCCATCAACCAGATCCACATAAGGAAGAAGATATGTTGAAGGGAATCATTGCGATTCGTCAATTACATTCTGATGTAATCAAGAAAACAGGTTTTACTTGTGCAGATGAAATGTTGTATCCAGATAACTATGCATATTTAAATGATGTATTAGCTTATGTTGCGGTAGGAGCAAGAAGCGTAGAAGATCAATTACATAGATTGGTTGCTAGTGGAATCGATATTCCATGTGGAATGAAGAATCCTACAGGTGGAGATCTCAGTGTAATGATGAACTCTATTGCTGCATCTCAAGCAAAACAGAAATTTGTATATCGTGGATGGGAAGTTGAAACAACAGGTAATCCATTATCTCATGTTATCTTGAGAGGATATGTGGATCGTTTCAATCATTCACATTCTAATTACCACTATGAAGATTTGATGGAAGTGAAGTCTTTATATCATCAATTTGAACTCGAAAATCCTGCTGTTATTGTTGACTGTAACCATAACAACTCTGGTAAGAAGTTTGAAGAACAAATTCGTATTTCAAAAGATGTCGTACATTCTATGAGCTGTTCTGATGAAATTCGTAAACTTGTTAAGGGATGTATGATTGAAAGTTATCTTGTTGACGGTAATCAAAAACCAGAAGAAACAGTATATGGTAAATCTATTACAGATCCATGCCTTGGATGGGAAAAGACAGAAAAATTAATTTATGATCTAGCTGATCTATTATAAGAAAAAGAGCCTGACTGAATTAGTCAGACTCTTTTAATAAATGATCCCAAAGATAATGTCCTACACCATCTTCTCCGGCATCATATTCTGTTATATCTTTTGTGATAGCTTTTACGTTATTCATTCCATCTTTTAAGGCAACAGAATGACCAACAACTTTTAACATTTCAATATCATTTTCTGCATCTCCAAAAGCAATGACAGACTCTAAAGGAATGTTATGCGTTTGACAATATGTTTTTATACCACTTCCTTTAGAAACGATAGAATTTTGTAATTCAACAAGTTTTGAACTTGTTCTAAAACATGCAATTTCCGGAGAGAACTTTTCTTTTCCTAGTTTTTCTAAATAAAGGGCAATTTCTTCCGTTTCACAACGATATAAAATCTTACCTGTATCTTCACTATAAAGATCTGCATCACTTGTACAAGCTTCAAATCTACAAGAATGTCTTAAACTACTTTGAATGATTTCATCATCTACGTATCTAGTCAATTCACAACCTTCTCTATATACAAAAGGATTGATTCCTTTAACATCTTTAAATGTTATTACGATTTGTTCTAATTGTTCACGAGTCAATGGATAGTATGTTCTTTTTTGATCATCCTCTTTTGTCCATATTTCTCCACCATTCATTCCAATCAAAAAATCAAATTGGAAAGAAAGTTTCCATTCTTTGTAGTGATCTTTTAAACTTTGCCAAAGAGGTCTTCCACTTGCGATTCCAAGTAAGTAGCTTTGTCTATGCATTTCTTCAAATGCACTGATTGTGAGTGGACCAGGAAGAGGTCTTGTACGAGAACGAAGCGTTCCATCTACGTCTGCGACAAATACTTTAATATCTTTGTTCATATGAAAAATCCTTTCTGTAATATTCTAGCACTTGTTTTCAAAAATAATATTCCATTACATTTGAAATCGATTGTATAACAAAATGATTAGAATTTTTTTTATTTCAATGTATGATAAATCTATGTTAGAAATTAAAGATATATCAAAACAGTATAAAACTGGTGACTTGGTTCAAAAAGCATTGGATCATGTTTCGTTGAATTTAAGAGACAATGAATTTGTCGCAATCTTAGGACCTAGTGGTTCTGGTAAAACGACTTTATTGAATATTATTGGTGGATTGGATCGCTATGATAGTGGTGATCTTGTTATTAATGGTATTTCTACAAAAAAATATAAAGATAGGGATTGGGATTCGTATCGTAATCATACAATAGGATTTGTGTTTCAATCTTATAACTTGATTCCCCATCAAACAGTTCTATCAAACGTAGAACTAGCTTTAACGATTTCTGGAATCTCTGGAAGTGAAAGAAGAGCACGTGCTATTGAAACATTAGAAAAAGTAGGCCTAGGTGATCAAATCCATAAGAAGCCAAATCAGATGTCGGGTGGCCAGATGCAAAGAGTTGCTTTAGCGAGAGCTTTGGTGAATGATCCAGATATCTTATTAGCGGATGAACCAACAGGTGCATTGGATTCAGATACATCTATTCAAGTCATGGATCTTTTAAAAGAAGTTGCGAAAGATCGTTTGGTAGTTATGGTAACTCATAACCCAGAATTAGCGGAACAATACGCAAATCGTATCGTTAGGGTAAAGGATGGTCATATCATTTCAGATACGAATCCTTATGTTGTGGAAAATGAAATAGAAGAACCGGTTCATAAGAATATGGGAAAATCTTCAATGTCTTTTTTGACAGCATTATCTCTTTCTTTAAACAATCTTCTTACAAAGAAGGCTAGAACGACATTGGTTTCTTTTGCGGGATCGATTGGGATCATAGGCATTGCTTTGATTTTAGCTTTATCTAATGGGGTAAATGCATATATTCAGACTACTGAACAAGAAACATTGTCAGAGTATCCATTGGAAATCACAAAATCTACGTATTCTTTATCGAGTATCATGACAACCATGGCAGAAGAAAGTACAAATGATAGTGATGCTGAAGTAAAAGAAAAAGATGTTGTTACAAATATGTTTGGTGGAATGACAAAGAATGATTTATCTTCTTTGAAAGAGTACATTGAATCTGGAAAAAGTAATATTAGTGACTATGCTCGATCAATTGAGTATCAATATGAAGTAGAACCACAAATCTATTTATCTGATACAAGTAATGGAGTAAAACAAGTGAATCCAAATAACTTGTTAGCTAACTCAGGTATCGCTCCAACCTCTTCAGCGTATTCTTCATCATTTACTATGAATAACTTTAGTGCGCTTCCACAAAATGAATCCCTATATAAAGATAGTTATGATGTAAAAGCAGGTAGATGGCCACAATCATACAATGAAGCTATCGTTGTCTTATCAAGTGATGGTTCAGTTACAGATATGACACTGTATTCATTAGGTTTGAAAGATTATAGTGAATTAGAAAAAATCATCGAGAGCTTCCAGAATTCTGAAAGTAGTGATGTTGAAACAAGTACAAATGATTATGAATATAATGATTTTATTGGCATTACATTAAAGCTTGTCAATGCTAGTGATAAATATACATACGATGATTCTTTAGGCGTATATTCTTCCAAAGAAAATGATAGTACTTATATGACAAATCTAGTGAATGACGGAGAGGATATCAAGATTGTAGGTGTCGTACAGCCTAAAGAAGATGCTACTGTTACGATGTTGACGGCTGGTATCGATTACTCTAGTGAACTAGTAGAACATGTCATTAACTACGCAAAAAATTCAGAAGTTGTAAAAGCACAATTGAATGAAAAAGATAAAAATATATTTACTGGAAAAAGATTTGGAGAGGATGAAGAAACATCCTTAGATACTAGTGATTTCTTTACAGTGGATGAATCAGCATTATCGAATGCATTTCAGATGGACACATCCAAGATCAATATTGATATTTCTAAGTATTTGGATACTTCTTCTTTAACGAGTAGTGCATCTATTTCAGATGAACAGATTCAACAATTGGTTACTTCTTCTTTAAAACAAATATCACAAGAAGAGGCAGAAACAAGTTTTAAACAATTGTTAGAATCTTATACAAAATATATGGATACACAAGAAGATGATCCTATTAATTCATTTGAACAATATCTCAATTCAGGTGCTGCAAAACAAATCTTGGTTCAATCTTTATCATCTATTTCAAAAAATGAGACTAACAGTAAATTAATAAGTGATGCGATAACAAGTTCCTTGCAAAAACTATATGTTGAAATTGCTACAGAAGGACATGATTCTTTAACAGATTATTTAAACACAGATGAAGCTAAGAATCGAATCTATACAGAAGTATACAATGCATATCAAAGTGTATCTTTAGTTATAACTGATGATGATCTGAGTTCTGTTGCTCAAAATCTAATAGGTGGATATATAGCGAGTGGAGGAACATTGGATTCTGAGAAGTTCTCTCAATCTTTCTCTGAATTTTTGAATACAACAGAAGGTCAACAAGCATTATCCTCAGTTGTATCAGTATTCATCGATACAGATAAGTTGTATTCTTCTGCAGCTTCATTGATCAATACACAAACTTCTTCCTTGATAGAAGCTTTGACATCTTCTATCAATCAAGCAATGGTATCAATGGTACAACAATTACCGAATGCATTAAGTATTGATTCTAGTGCTTTTGCGAATGCATTCCAAATCAATATCGATGGAGAAGAGTTACAAAATTCTTTGATGTCTATGATGAGTAGTACTTCATCAACAATAGATGATAACTTAAGTGCGTTAGGATATGCAGATATCAATGATCCTAGTGAAATCGTTATTTATCCAAATGATTTTGATTCTAAGACAGAAATCAAGAATATCTTAGATTCTTATAATGAAGAAGTGAAAAAGACAGATGAAAGTAAAGTAATTACATATACAGATATCGTTGGAACATTGATGACTTCTGTAACAGATATCATTGATGTCATCTCTTATGTATTGATTGCCTTTGTAGCGATATCACTTGTTGTATCTTCAATCATGATTGGTGTCATAACATATATTTCTGTATTAGAAAGACAAAAAGAGATTGGTATCTTGAGAGCGATAGGTGCTTCTAAACATAACGTATCAAATGTCTTTAATGCTGAAACGTTTATAACAGGTGCTCTTGCTGGTATCTTTGGTATCGTAATTACAGAATTATTATTGATACCTGGAAATGCATTGATTCATTCTATAGCAGGAAACAATGAAGTGAATGCGGTATTGCCACTCAATGCAGCAATCATACTAATATTATTGAGTATTGTATTGACTTTGATTGGTGGAATCATCCCATCTAAGAAAGCAGCAAAATCAGATCCTGTAAAAGCTTTAAGAACAGAATAGTGATGTTACCGGTTACATTTAATGTGTAAGTCATCACTTATTAAAAAAAGTGTAGAAAATGCGTATTTTTCTACACTTTTCAGTTTTCAAACATAAAATATTTGTTGTAAAATATTGAGTATTGTAAGGGCAACAAGAGGAAGATGAATTATGAATAAACCTGAATTAAATGACACATTTGCAAAAACAAAATTAAAGCCACATAAGACTTTCGGCGGTAAGGTCGTTGAGATCCTTTATGGAGCTAAGGATGAACAAGGAAATCCATGTGCTCCAAAAGAAGGTGTAGAAGATGGACATGGCCGTTGGTTTGGTATTGAAGTAAATGGTGATTATAGAATGTTCTCATGGACACATTCTAAAGATGAAGGTGGAAATACAGAATACGGTACAGATCACGAAGATCATGCTTTAGAAGATATGGAAGCAGAAATCCTTAAAAAGAG
>CAVCCE010000020.1:0-11909 GCA_963600555.1 Duodenibacillus sp. | reverse complement strand
TGGCCAAATGATGATATGAGGAAGTTACATATCTATTTGCCAGATGATTATTATGAATCTAGTGAAAGATATCCAGTGATGTATATGTTTGATGGACATAATTTGTTTCATGATTCTGAGGCGACTTATGGAAAAAGTTGGGGATTGGAATCATTTATCAATACATGGGATAAGAAGATGTTCGTAGTGGGAATGGAATGTTCTCATATAGGTGATGAAAGATTGTTTGAGTATTGTCCATATGAAAAAAGAATGTTTGGAAAAACGATACATGGAATAGGTGAAAAGACGTTTCAATGGATCATCAATGATGTGAAACCATTTATTGACAATAACTTTAGAACATATGGTCATAGAGAAGCGACTGGTATTGGTGGTAGTTCTATGGGCGGAATCATGTCAATGTATGGAGTCTTGGCACATAATGATGTATTTTCTAAAGCTGCTGTTGTTTCTTCTGGTGTATTTTGGAATCTCAAGAATTATAGAAGATCATATCTAAATGGTTTGAATCCAGATACAAGGATCTATATCTCTTGGGGCGAATTAGAAGCTGGTAAAACAGCGTTTGGTGGGAGTCCTAAATTTGATACAAGAGAAGCTAGAAGCGTATATAAATTTGAAAGAGAGTTACAGATAATGGGTGTACAAACATACCATTACTTTCAATGGGGTGGCAAACATTGTGAAGCAGATTGGGAAAAACAGAATTCTATTTATATGAACTTTTTGTGGAAGTGATTTTCTTGTATAATAGGTAAGTTATTAAGGAGAATATGAATGATTGGTGTAATTTTAGTAATAGCGATATTTATCGCTGTAGGTCTATTAGCGATATTAAAAGGACAGAAATTATTTTCTTTGTTTTTATCTTTATTCGCATTTGTATTAACTTTTGAAGGTGTTGTTAAGACTTATGGTCAAAGTATGACAACTTTAGCGATTGCCTTAGCTGTAGCTGTAGTTATGGCAATATTAGCGCAATATGCACAGAAGGTAGCTTTCTTTTTATTGGGTGCTATCGTAGGTGCATTCCTAGGCGCTTTGATTCTACCTTTCATCCCTGATTTGGATGCGAAACTTGGTGTGATCCTTGTGGTTGTTATAGCTATCGTTGTTGGTATCTTGACTGCACATTGGGATAAAGTATTTATTCGTTTAGGTACTTCTTTTGCGGGAGGTAGATTGTTAAGTGCTGGTATCTTATTCTTAGTATTTAATATTTCTCATCTTGGTGATTTCGCTTCAAGTAATTTATTGACAGCTGTTGAGAATACAACAAACTATCTTGCGGGAACATTTGTCGATAATAACGCAACATATATCTTGATTGGCGCAATCATATGTACAGTGATTGGTTACTTCGCACAAGCTAAGAAGCATTGATATGGCAGATTTAATCAAACCTTCTAGACAAGAACTATCATTTCGTAAAAAGATTCATGAAAGTAAAAAAACAATGTCTTTTCTAGGATATATAGATTCATATACAGAAGAAGAATTAGATAGATTTATGAAAGAGGTTGTTGAAGGAAATGAATCAAAACAATTATATCGTTTGGTATATTGTGATGGTTGTGCTGATTTTGTATCTGAAACGTCATGGATCTATGATGATACATTGAAAGGATATGTTTGGAATGTAATCGTTAGAAATGATCTCAGAAGAGTTGGATATGGGCATGAATCATTAAGACTTATGAAAGAAGAAGCTTTAAGACATGATATTCATACATTCTATTCATATATTTCAGAAGATAATGAAATTGCGAAGATGTTCTTATTAAAAGAAGGATTTAAAAAAGAGAATAAAGTATATTATCTTGCGTTCTAAGATCTCTCAAAAGGAGATCTTTTTTGTATAATAGTCATATGTTAGAAGATGTAATATGTTTTTATGAAGGGGATGTAGAGGGCAATGATCCTTTTTATTCAGATGAAAAAGCTTATGTAACTTGGAATTCTCTATTATTTCCTGAAATTGATACAGAAGTAGCTAGATGTGAAGAAGGAAGAAGATTGAATCCTTTCTTTTTAGATGATCCTAGTAGAATCATTGATCTGACAGTTTCTTTATATCGCGGAATGAAGAAAACGGAAGAAGATATTCATGTTTATCGAGTAGAAAGACTTGTAGATTATCAAGTATTTAAAAGAGAAGGTAAGTTTTGTTCCTTTATTTCTACATCTACAAGTGGATTTTTAAAAGCGTATCAAGATAAGAAAGATCTTGTATTGATGGAAATATTGATTCCAAAAGGAACAAAGGTATTGGATTTTTCAGATGTATTGACGAAATACAAAAAGAAAGAAGAAAAAGAAATATTATTACCGCCATACCTTTCTTTTCAAACTAAACAATTGGAAATGAATAAAGATATATTATCTATTCATGATAGAAATGATAAAGCTCCATCAGTTTATTGTTCTATAGAAGTGAAAGAATCAATCTATTTTGAAAAAGTCATTCATATAGATATTGATGAATGTATTCGGGCAAGTAGAAGAGTATATGAGTGTTTGAATCAAAAATGTACTTTAGAAGAAAAAGATGTTAAGAAGTATATTTTGTATAAAGGATATATACAAAATGAAGTAATGAAGAGAATGAGAGATATTGATCATGGAGATAAATAAGACAGAAAAAGTAATGATAGAGTTAGACTCTATCGCAATGACAAGAAGTGAATCAGATCAAGATAATTACTTGATATTAGATGTAATCAATCATGGTACACCAGTGATTCAATTCGCTAATTGTGAAACGTTTCAAGAAGCTCCATTTAATCTATGTAAGAATGATATAGATAAAAGAAGAATGATGGCATCTATTTTAACGATGGGAACAGCTAGAAGAATTAAACAGTTTACGGCGAATAACGTTGCGAGAAATATCGATCTAGTTATGAATCTATATGAATATATGCAGGAATTTGACAAGAGTTTGATAGAAGATGATCCATTCTTATCTAATATTTCATTACCAATGTCCGGTGGTGATCTCGTGTTTGGATTTCATTCATATCAAAAAAATCGATTATTTCACTATGGACAACCAATCGAAGTGAAAGAAAGAGATATCTTACAACTGGGCTATTTTACTGAGAATGTAAATTATCCGTATATTACTAGAAATGGTGAATATTTTGCGAGTGTTAGTTCACATGAAATATTGAATGGGAAACAATTGATTTCACCTCTAAGCAAAAACGTACTAGTAACAGGTCTATCTATTGGCTATCTTCCATATATGATACATTGCAAGGATTCTGTAGAAAAAGTAACGATTGTTGAAGAAAATGAAAGTATCATTTCTTTATTTGAAAAAGAAATACTTCCTCAATTTCCTTATCAAGAAAAGATAGAAATCATTCATAGCGATATAGATGAATATATGAAACAATGGAAAGAAGAATATGATTGTGTATTGTTTGATCATTACAATGATTCCATGCATGGTGTTTTTGAATATCTTAAGATGAAGAAATTAGAGAAAGAACATAAAGGTACAAAGTTTGTATATCAATTAGAGGGTAGCATTCTCTCTAATATCAAATCAGCTTTATTGATCATCTGTATGGCAGAAAGTAGTGATGAAAGAGAAGAACTATATAAGAATCTTGTAGAGAATGAAGAAGGTGCTGAAATCATTCATGCATTACAACCATACTTTGAAAATTACGAAATTAAAAATCAAACAGATTTAAAGAAATTATTTCAAAATAATGCATTAAAGAGAATGTTCAAATAATTTTAATAGAAAACGCTTACAAAACGGTGCTATAATACATAATATTGTTTGGAGGGTTTTCATGTTAAAAGATATTTTTAATTCATTGATGCATGATAAGATCCGTACTTTCTTTTGTTGGATTACGTTTACTTTGACATCAATGTTTATTTTCTTGTTTTTTACGGTGGCGATGAGTGATGCAGTTGGTGTTACGATGTATCAATCAAAAAGTGATATTCCGACGATACTGATGGTTGCATCTGTTGTGTTATGCTCAGTTGAAATCGTATTTGCGAATGATTTCTTTATTAAAAACAAAGCGAAAGATCTCGCAGTTAGACTTGTTTGTGGTGCTACTTATACACAAAACGCATGTTATTTATTACTACAGACAGTAATTATCTTGATTGTTGCTTTACCTGTAGGAATCATTGGTGGACTTTGTTTGATTCCTGTTGTAAATATGGTCTTAGTTTCAACGATGCATACAGATATTACGATTACATTGAATTTTCAATCTGTCTTGTGGGCAGTCTTAGTATTAGGGTATGTTATTTTCTGGACATTGATCTTGAACCTATCATTTTCATATAGAAATAGTGCAGCTCAATTATTGAATCCAAATTCATTAAAGAAAAAGGGTGTTAAAACATTAGGCATTGGTGGAAGTGTTGGAAAGGCTACAATGAAACTATTACATTTAGCTTTAATGGTAGTACCAATATTAATGTTCTATTATGATAAGTCCGTAGTTTTACCTTGTACGATATTTTCACTAGTTGGATTTACATATGTGTTGGATGACTTTGTATTTCCAATCTTGAATCGTATGATTCATAATAAGATTTCTAATTCAGAATCAATCATTTCTTTAGGATTTGTTAGAAATGATCTGAATGTATTGAAAATGAATATTTTACTATTTATTATCTCTTGTACTATATTGATTTCTTTATTAACAAGTACACAATATCCGATCTATCAAGTATTAGTATTGATTACTTATATTGCGATGAATGCATTATTAGCTTTATCTATCATGTTTAGTTTCTTGAATGATTTGAATGATAGACCAATGAAATTTAAGACATTGTCTCATATTGGGTATTTAGATGATGCGAAAGGAAGAATCATTCGAAAAGAAGTTGGATTATTATATTTCTTTATAATAGTTTGTGTATTGATCTATTTAGTGAATATATTTATGACATTATATCTAGCTGGAATACTAGCATTTAAACATATCATCATTTTATTGATTGCTAGTTTGATTCCCATCATCATTTGTGGAATCGTATCTTGGTTGTATTACAGAAGCATGATATTTAAGAAATAGGAGATCATAGAATATGGAAGAGAAAATTGTATTAGAAGCAGTTCATTTAAAGAAAGTTTATAATTACGCTACATTAAATGCTTTTGAAGCATTACATGATATCAATTTCCAAGTAAAAGAAGGGGAATTTGTAGGAATCATGGGACCTAGTGGTTCTGGTAAATCCACATTTATTAATAATATTTCAACAATTGATGAATGTACTGAAGGAAAAGTGTTGATCAATGGTAAGAATGTTCGATCAATGTCCGCTAATGAAATTGGACATTTCAGATATGAGAATCTAGGATTTATCTTTCAAGATTTTAACTTATTAGATACACATACGATGTATGAGAATATCGCTATGCCATTAGCTCTTGCGCATTTCCCTAAAGATGAAATCGATAAGAAGGTAAAGAAGTTGGCAGACGAATTACAAATTACTTCATTATTACATAAGTATCCTAATGAATGTTCTGGTGGACAAAGACAAAGAGGCGCTATTTGTAGAGCTTTGATCAATGATCCACATATCATCGTTGCGGATGAACCTACAGGTAATTTGGATTCTGTGAATTCTAGTGAATTATTACAGTTATTACAGAATCTAAATAAGAATAATGGAGTGACAATTGTTATGGTTACACATGATGCATTGATTGCCTCCTTTACATCTAGACTTGTTTATATCAAGGATGGAAATATTGAAACAGTACTAGATAAAGGTGATATGACACAAGATGAATATTTCAACAAAATCGTTGAATTAAATTCAAAAGAATCAAGAGAAATATTGGCAAAGTAATAAAAAGTAGGCATAAAATGCCTGCTTTTTGTACTTATTTATGCAATTTTATTGTAAAATACTTGTAATTTATAAGAGGGGGATTCTATGGAACAAGAAGTGATTCATGTAAATAAGTGGGGAGTTTTTGAAGCAACGATTCCAGGTAATGCGGAAGGAAATCCTTTTGTTGATGAAGTATTGACTGGTATCTTTACTTCTGAGAATGAGAGTGTATTTATCAATGGTTTCTATGATGGAGAAGGAATCTATAAGATTCGTTTTATGCCATCCTATGAAGGGACTTATTCTTTTGTATTACATGCATCATTTACAAAACAAGTTTTCTCAGGAACATTTATTGTTGATGCACCAAAAGAAAATAATCATGGTCCAGTTCATGTAAAGGATCAATATCATTTTGAATATGCGGATGGTACGCCATATGTATCTATTGGTACAACATCTTATGTATGGCATCTTCAAGATGAAGAAACAAAGAACCAAACATTAGAATCTTTAAAGAATTCTCCTTTTAATAAGATTCGTTTTTGTGTATTTCCTAAACATTATGTTTATAACTTCAAAGATCCAGAATATTTTCCATATGTCGGAACTCCAATGGATGCTAGTGTATTAAATGAAGATAATTTCATGGATTATACAGGAAAGAGTGAAGGAAACAATTTTGATAAAACAAGATTTGATCCTCAATATTTCCGTAATATTGAAGAACAAATCCAAAAGCTAGGTGATCTAGGAATTGAAGCAGATTTGATTCTGTTCCATCCATATGATAGATGGGGATTTTCTTCGATGACTAGAGAAGAAGATGAATTATATTTGAAATATGTTATCGCAAGATTTTCTGCATATCATAATGTATGGTGGGCAATGGCAAATGAATGGGATCTTTTTGAAAAGAAATCTATTGAAGATTTTGAATATAATGCGGCAGTACTAGTGAAGAATGATCCATATGATCATTTACGTTCTATTCATAACTGTTTAAAGATGTATGACCATTCTAAAGAATGGATCACACATACTTCTTATCAAAGAATTGATCTTTATAAGACAGTTGAAGTTACAGATTCTTTACGTGAAGAATTTAAGAAACCAGTTGTTATTGATGAACTTGGATATGAAGGAAATATTCAATTTGGTTGGGGCAACTTGACTGGGGAAGAAGAACTTAGAAGATTCTGGGAAACTGCAATGCGTGGTGGTTATCCTGGACATGGAGAAACTTACTTAAATGATGAAAATATCTTATGGTGGGCTCATGGAGGAACGCTCCATGGAGAAAGTTATAAGAAATTTGAATTCTTGAAGAAAATCATGGAAGAAGTTCCAGGTAGTGCAATCGCTCCATTAAACAATGAATGGGATAGTACTTGTGCAATCCCTCAAAGTGAAGTTGATGAAGAAGTGAAGAGTCAATATATCTTCTATTATGGATTCCAAAGACCTGGATATAGAGATTTCTATATTGACGATGAAACAGACTATGCAGTAGATGTATTGGATACTTGGAATACAACAGTTCGATTTGCGGGTGTTTTCCATGGCAAGTTCCGTATCGCTTTACCATCTCAACAATATGTTGCGGTTCGTCTAACAAAAGCGAGTGAAGCAGATTTGATTCGTGAAGTAGATGTTACTTATAAATCTTATCATTTGAAAGAGGAACATCCTTTTATAAAGGAAGAAGAAACGAAAGAAGAAGCAGTTGTTGATCTAGATGAAAAAGAAACTGTTGAACCAATTGAAATGGATGAAGATGATTATCTTGAACCTACTGTAGTAAAGGATAATTTAAAAGAAAATAGTCCATTTGAAGAGGAAGAAGAAGTTCTAGAAAATGATCTAGATGAAGAAGTTGATGAACCAACAACAGAAGAACCTGTTGTAACACCATTTGATAATGTGCTAGATGAGGATGAATTTGAATATGAAGAATTAGATCTTCCAGAACCTGATAAATATGAGGGCGATGATGAAGATGAACTTCCAGCTATCGTAACTGGTTCTATTCCTACATTTGCTGAGAAAAAGAAAGAACCTGTAGTAGAAGAACAGGAAGAAGTAAAAAAACAAACTACATTTAAGATTCCATTAAATTTCTTTAAGAAATAAAAGAAAGAAGTACGTTCAGTTATTGAGCGTACTTCTTTTTTGAAAATAATGATAATCTTTTTCAAATGTAAATAAACAATAAATAGATACAAATAATGCAAATATTTCTGCAGTTACACACGCTAACCAAATACCATCTTTACCAATCAGTAATGGCAATAACAATATGGAACTAGATTGGAACAATAGTGTTCTTAAGAAAGAAATTGCTGCTGATACTTTGCCATTATTTAAGGCAGTGAAAAGAGAAGATGTCATAACATTTAAGCCTGCTGGAGCAAACATTAGTGAGAATAGTGTGAATGCATGAACAGTTAATTCATATAATTCAGCATCATATCCTACGAATATAGATGCAATCGTTCCTGAAGCAAGATTGGCAAGAATCGTAAGGATGATTCCTGAAATGCATATCAGAATATAGCTTTTCTTAAATAGATTTTGAACTTCTGATTGATTTTGAGCTCCATAGTGGTAAGAGATAATAGGTGCACATCCTATCGTATATCCTAAATAAATTGCTACAAAGATAAATTGTACATACATTAGTACTCCATAAGTCGCAACACCATTTTCTCCAAAGTATTTTAGTAATTGAATGTTATATAACATGGAAATCAATGAAGAAGAGATATTACTCATTAATTCTGAGGAACCATTTCCTGCAGCTTTTCCGACAATATTGAATTCAATATTTGTTTTAACAAGTTTTAATCGAGAATCATTCTTGCGCATGAAATAGATGATAGGATAAAAACCACCAATACATTGGGAAATTGCAGTAGCTGCAGCTGCACCAACGACTCCCCATGGTAATATACCAACAAATAAAAAGTCTAAGATCATATTCGCAACACCAGCAGCTACAGTTGTATATAAACCGAGTTTTGGCTTTTCAGCAGTGATAAAGAATGTTTGAAATAGATTTTGTAACATAAATGGAACATTGAATACCATGTTGATTCTTCCGTAAATGATACAATCATTGATCATGGCATCTGTTGCACCTAATATTCTAGCAATCTGAGGTGTGAATATAAAACCAAATATAGAGAGAATTGATCCAAATATGACAGTTGCGTATACGATCATTGTGAAATAACGATTTGCATTTTCATCTTCTTTTTGACCTAACTTTAAAGATACAAGTGCAGAACCACCTGTTCCAAACATAAATCCTAGACCTGAAGTAATCATGATAAATGGCATGATTAGATTGACGGACGCAAATGCAGTTTTTCCAGCGTAGTTTGAGATGAAAAAACCATCTACAACCCCATAAATGGATGTAAATA
The DNA here is from genome assembly GCA_963600555.1 of Duodenibacillus sp. Lineage (GTDB taxonomy): Bacteria > Bacillota_I > Bacilli_A > Erysipelotrichales > Erysipelotrichaceae > Bulleidia. Next base: position 2,640 of record CAVCCE010000020.1, on the reverse strand, counting down.
CCATCATGATGATCGAAGGGAATACAAAACGTAATAGTCTTTTATATGTGAAGTGATCAGATAGTTGTATCGTCATAAGTCCTCTTTTCTAATAAAGAAATATATTTCTGAGTGAAGAGTAAAAACTTTTCTCTTTCTTCATTTGTGAAAATATCAAAGATCTCGATTTCATCTTCAATTACTTTTTTTACAGTTTTTGAAGCTAATTGTTTACCTTCAACTGTAAGATCATACAATTTCTTTTTTCCTTTTGTTTCTTGTAGGGATATATAGTTATCATTGATCAATTTATGAATAGCTGAATGAATCGTTTGTTTAGGTGCTGTCAGATAACGCATAAGTTCACTTTGTGTGAGTGCTTTGTTTTCTTCTGTTAATGCATATAAGATCCAGAATTGTGTATCCGACATATGAAATTGTTTTGCGATATTATGATATACAGCATTCATTTTGTTGAATGTTTCATTATATTGATGATTGCATTCAATTGCGTTCATATTGCCTCCTATGTCTGAAAACAGACTTATAATATGTCTGAAATCGGACTTTGTCAATATAGGAGAAAGTAATATAATACTTGTTACGAGGCTAATGTAATGAAGAATAAATTAAAGATTGGATTACACGTGATTATATTTGTTTCAGCTGTAGTAGGTATCTTATTACAGTGTGGAGTAGGAAGTAGTACTTTTTCACTATCGACATTTAGAATGTTTACGACATTAAGTAATTGTGCTATTGCGTTATTTTATTTTATTGATTTCTTTGCAGAAAGAAATGAATTGATGAAAAAGATGAAGTTTGCGGTAACGATGTGTATCGTATTAACGGGAAGTGTAGCCGCTATCTTATTGAATGGAATGTTTGATTCTATGGAACCTTTACAGAAAGCTGGTATCTTTTTGTTACATGATGTAACACCAATAGGAACCGTTCTAGATTGGATCATTTTTGATAAGAAGGGACAAACAACGAAACAGATGCCTCTTTTTGCGGCATTATTTCCTATTTTGTATCTGATATTTGTGTTTGTGAGTGCACCGTTGGTAAAAACTATGAAATATCCATATCCTTTCATTGATATAACGACATTAGGAATTGGAATGGTCATAGTGAATGTAATTGGATTAACGATAGCATTTATGGCTGTTGGTTATCTTGCGGTTTTCTTGGATCATAAATTAGATAATGTTAAATGACATTCAATTTTATGAGTGATACAATGAACACATCAAATCGGAGGATTTATGGAACAGTTAGAATTTAAATTTGATACACAGTTATTAATTGATGGTCATGATCTTGATGAAGATAAGATCAATGATTACATTACAGAACATTTTAAGGGAGATTGTTTGCTGGTCGTAGGTGATGATACTTTGATCAAGATCCATTTCCATACAAATGAACCATGGCAGATCCTTGAATATGGACAGTCTATTGGTGATATCTATGACGTTGTTGTAGAAAACATGCAAAGACAAGAAGAAGGATTAAAGGGTTAATAAAAATGCACGGAATCATAATCCGTGCTTTTTTAATATTTCATTCATGATTTCTGGATACTTTTCTAAAGGAAATGAATGCATTGCATAGTTTTCTTTTCCATAGTCAACGATATATCCATGGATCCATACAGCCATGCAGATAGCAGTAAATACATCTGCGGTTAATGTTAATAGGCCTACCATGATACCTGTTAGTAGATCACCAGAGCCAGCTTGAGCGAGCGCTTGATTTCCACTTTGGTTGATATAGATATCTCCGCTAGGTGAAGCAACGATCGTATTAGGACCTTTCAAGACGACATATACTTTATGTCGTGCCGCAAAACTTTTAGCGTATTCTACTTTACGATCTTGAATGACTTCAATAGGCTGACCTACAATAGCTGCGAATTCTCCTAGGTGTGGCGTTAGAATAACAGGACAGTGTACAAATCTAAGGATCCATGTATTATGAACCAATAGTCTTAAAGCTTCAGCATCTAATACAACTGGTTTAGTAGATTCTTGAAGAATCTTATCCATACATTCTACTTTGCGTGATAATTTTGTAGCACCAGATCCAAAAGCAATTGCTTTTGCGTCTTTGATCAATGGCTCAAGAGTTTCTGACCAAGTTTCATGACCAAATGGATGAAAGACCGGTGTAATGTGTTGAGTCGCAACGATCGTATAGATTTCATCTGGCAGACCTACATTGATATAAGGAGAACCAACGGTTTTCGCACCAATGATATTTAGACTAATGGCACCAGCGGTGCCATATCCCCCACCAACGATCAATGTTTTACCATATGTACCTTTATAAGCATTTTCTTTTTTCTTTGGAAATGATTGAAAGAATAGCTCTTCATTCATTTCATGATATTTTGTTGATATTGAATGTTCTAAGTGAAGTTGAAGCAATTCACAAGTTTGGAATAAATCATGTTCTTTTCTTAGCATATGGAATGGTTTATAACATTCGATAGCTAATGTAAGATCTGAACGGATAGAATCAATATCAAAATGACCACTATCACATTCAGCACCACTATTGATATCAATAGACCATACGGTTTTCTTTGATTGATTCACACTTCTAAATATTTTTTTGATGTTTGATTTTAATTCATTATGATAAGAAAAACCATAA
>CAVCCE010000019.1:0-11923 GCA_963600555.1 Duodenibacillus sp. | reverse complement strand
GTTTATGGATGATTCATCGTATCCATATATCAAATTAACGAGAGAGAAATATCCTAGATTATCAATTGCACGAGATATCAAAAAAGATAAGAAAGCACGTTACTTTGGTCCTTATCCTGATGCAACTGCTGCGAAAGATACTTTAAAGATCTTACAAGGAATGTTTCCATTTAGAAGATGCACTCATATGGGTGATAAACTTTGCTTGTATTATCATATGCATCAATGTTTAGGTCCATGTGAGTATGAAATAGATAGTTCTATTTATGAAGATTATTGTAGTAAAGTCGTTTCTTTTATGAATGGTGATACAAAAGAAGTGGAACAAGATCTAACGGATAAAATGTATCAGGCTAGTGAAAATCTTGAGTTTGAACAAGCTCAGTATTATAAAGACTTATTACAATCTATTAATAAAGTAGTATTAGATAAACAAAACATTGAGAAAGATAATCGTGGAGATCGTGATATATTTGCGTATTATACAGATCGAGGTTATCTAGCTATTGCAGGAATGTTAGTTAGAAAAGGAACTATCCTTAACAAAGAATATAAGTTAAAACCATTGTATGGTGATGCGGAAGAAGAATTTCAATCGTTCTTGATCCAATACTATGAATCTAATCCTGCCGCAAGGGAACTTGTTTTACCACAGGATACAGATATTTCTGTTTTATCAGAAGTATTTTCATTTCCTATCTTTCAACCGCAAAAAGGTTATCGTCAAAGATTGATCGATATGTGTTTAGATAACGCCAAAACACAATTAAATCTTAAATTTTCCATTGTTGAAAGACAGGATAAGATGACAGAAGAAGCTGTTCAACAATTGAATCAGATTGCGCATCATCCTATGAATCGTGTTGAATTGTTTGATAACTCACATATTTCAGGAGCTTTTACTGTTGCGAGTTGTGTCGTATATGAAGATGGAAAACCATGTAAGAATGATTATCGATTATTTAAATTACATACTGGTAATTCTGATGTGGATTCTATGAAAGAAGTTGTTTATAGAAGATATTTTCGTTTATTAAAAGATAATGGTAGACTACCTGATGGAATCATTGTAGATGGTGGATGGATACAAATTGAAGCTGCAAAAGAGATATTAGATTCACTTGATCTATCTAATACAATTAAGATCATGGGACTTGTTAAAAATGATAAACATAGTACGAATGCTTTGATGGATACAGATGGTAATATCGTAGAAATCGATAAAAATAGTGGATTATTTTTCTTATTGACACGCATGCAGGATGAAGTACATAGAGTGGCAATTTCTTATCATAGAAAACTAAGATCAAAAGCACAAACAAAATCTGTTTTAGATGATATTGAAGGGGTTGGCCCAAAAAGAAAGAAGATCTTATTAAAAGAATTTGGGGGTATTACCAAACTAAGAGAAGCTAAAGAATCTGATATCGCTAAAGTAGTACCTTGTGAAGTAGCTCATAATGTATATGAAGCATTACATTCTTTTGATTCTGAACAATAAAAATATAACCATTATATAACCAAAACTCTTTTCTTTTTATTTTTTGATGCTATAATAAAATTAGCTTAGGGGACTAGGCTAACAAGAAACCCATTTCACACTTTGTCTCCCTATGATAAGTGTAGATGGGTTTTGTTTTTCGTTGTATAATTATTTAGCTATGAAAGTTAAAGATCTTAATATTCAAAATTCATCCAATATATTACAAGATAGTACAGTAGAAGAAGTTATCGTTCATAAAGATACAAGTGAAGTTGATGTTGTTTTACATACTAGTTCTATTTTATCTTTTTCTGAATATACTTCTTTTATTTATACGTTAGAACAAATGTTATCTAGTAAGGTTCATGTTGTTATTCATAGTGATTCTATGAATGTTAACAATGGCACTTTAAAACAATATTTGAGCTATTTTGGTAATCAACATAATGAATATAATATGTTAGCTCATACGGTTTTTACATATGATATGAAGAAACATATCTTATCTTTTTTATTGAATTCCGATGATGAAGTGGAACGTAATAGTATTTATACAACAGATATTGAAAATGATTTAAAGAGTTGTGGAATTGATGTTCAAGTCAGATGTATCGCTAATAAAGTAAATATGGAAGAAGTTGGACAGGTCGTCATGAATGTTATTAAAGAAAATGATGCTCCTGTAGTTAATAAACCTGTTGAAAAGAAAAAGACGAATTATAGAAGATTGAAGATGGAAGATTATACTAGGGTCAATTTAAAAGATATAAAAGATCCTATTACTGATATTCAATTTGAAGGCGAGATTTTTCAAGAAGAAAAAACAGTTACTAAAAATGATCGTATGATTCAAACAATGGCCATCTATGATGGTTCAGATTCTATGATGATGAAACGATTTGAAGGTAGAGGGATTACTAGAGAAGTTCTTTCTTCTTACAAAGAAGGAGATCGTGTTAGGGTCTATGGATCTGTTCAATATGATAATTTCGCTAGAGATCTTGTAATCATGCCTCAAGAAATTGAAATACTTGAAAAGTGCGTAGTAAAAGATGAAGCAAGTCAAAAACGAATTGAATTTCATATGCATACGAATATGTCTGAAATGGATGCAGTATGTGATGTCAATAGTGTTGTTAAGTATGCTTTTAATATTGGACATAGAGGAATCGTTATAACAGATCATGCGGATGTTCAATCATTTGTTAAAGCATATAATACTGGTGCTTCTTTAGCCAAGAGTGATCCGGATCGAGGATTCCGTGTTGGTTTTGGTTGTGAAATGAATATGGTCGATGATCGTTTGGCTATCGTTAGAAATGGTGTTGATACGAAAATAGATGAAGCAGAATATATTTCATTTGACTTAGAAACGACTGGATTATCTGCATATTATGATTCAATCATTGAATTTGGTGCTGTTAAAATCAAAAATCAAACAGTAGTCGATAGACTACAAATGTTTATTAAACCACCATTTCCAATTCCACCATTCATTTCTCATAAAACAAATATTACCAATGATATGGTCAAGAATGCTAAGACATTTGAAGAATGTATTGATGAAATCTTAGAATGGATTGGGGATGGCGTATTGGTTGCACATAATGCTTCTTTTGACTATCATTTCATGAATGAAGAATTAAGAAGGATCAACCGTCCTGCTTTAACGAATACCGTTATTGATACATTAGATCTATCAAGGGCAGTTTTAAGAAATAGAAGAGCATATCGTTTAGGAAATATCGCAAGGAATTATCATGTTGAATATGATGAAGAAGTAGCACATAGAGCAGATTATGATGCGGAAAGTTTGTCTGGTGTTTTTATGTGTTTATTAAAAGACGCAAAAGAACAATGTGGTTGCGTTACTATTAATGATCTACAAACTAAGACACAGGATGATGAAGTATTTAAGAAAGTTAGACGTTCTCATATTTGTGCTATTGTTAAGAACCAAGAAGGTATGAGAGATCTATATCGATTGGTCACTAAATCAAATACAAAAACATTAGCTGTCATGGGCAAAGCGAGTGGTAAAGAAGGAACTGACGTTGCTGCGGAAGCAAGAGTTACTCGTAAAGATATCCAACAACATCGTAAAAATCTATTGATTGGTTCAGCTTGCTTGAATGGAGAGTTATTTGAACTAGCATGTAATGCAGAAGATGCTAGATTAGAACAAGCTATGAAGTTCTATGATTATATTGAATTACAACCATTAGGTAATTATTCAACATCTATTGCTTTAGGTTCTCTTCCAAGTATTTCTCGATTAAAGGATGTACAAAAGCGTATCATTGATATGGCTAAGAAGTTGGGAATCATGGTCATTGCGGATAGTGATGCACATTATTGTACAAAGGAACAAAAAATCTTTAGAGATGTATATATCATGTCACAAGGTGTAGGTGGTGCTACACATCCTCTATATATCCGTGATGAAGAGTTAAGAATGAGAACAAAAAATCCTGATCAACATATTCGTTTAACGAATGAAATGTTAAAAGAATTTGATTGGTTAGAGGATCCTGATTTAATACAAGAAATCGTTATTGATAACCCGAATAAGTTATTTGATATGATTGATGAGAATATTAGACCTGTCCCTAGTGGAACATTCCCACCTCATATTGAAAATTCTGGTGATAAGTTACGTAATATATGTCATAAGACAGCGAAAGAAATGTATGAATATAATGGTGAGATTCCAACAGAAGTCACTGAAAGATTGGAATTTGAATTGAATAACATTATTACAAATGGATTTGATGTGCACTATTATATTGCTCATTTATTAGTTAAAAAGAGTAACAAAGATGGATATGTCGTAGGTTCAAGAGGTTCTGTAGGTTCTTCTTTTACGGCAACGATGTCTGGTATCACAGAAGTTAATCCATTAAAACCTCACTATCGTTGTGAATCTTGTCATTATTCTGAATGGATCGATGATCCTGAAGTAAAGAGTGGTTTTGATTTACAAGATAAAACATGTCCTAAATGTGGTGGAATCATGAAGGGAAATGGACAAAATATTCCTTTCCAAACTTTCTTAGGCTTTAATGCTGATAAGGTCCCTGATATTGACTTAAACTTCTCTAATGAATATCAATGGAGAGCTCATGAGTTTATCAAGGAAGTATTTGGAGAAAGTCACGCATTTAGAGCCGGTACGATTGGAACAGTCGCAGATAAGACAGCTTATGGTTATGTCACTGGATATTGTGAAAAGATGCATCAAGAAGATATGCGTAGACCAATGAAAGATTATCTTGCGAAAGGTTGTACTAACGTAAAACGAACAACAGGTCAGCATCCTGGTGGTATTATCATTATTCCAGATGAATATGAAGCAGAAGACTTTACGCCTGTTCAATATCCAGCAAATGATCCTACTGCTGCTTGGTTAACAACGCATTACGATTTCCATGATATTCATGATAATGTCTTGAAATTTGATATTTTAGGTCATGTAGATCCAACTGCTATTAGAATGTTACAAAGAATTGGAACAGTTAAACCTCTCGATATCCCTATGAATGATCCTGAGACTTTATCATTATTCTATTCTGATGAAGCATTACATGCGGATACAAGTATCTATAAAAAAGAAAATGGTGCTTTAGGTCTACCTGAATTCGGTACGCGTATTACTAGACGTGTACTAGAAGAAACAAAACCAGCAACATTTTCTGAACTTGTTATGATTTCTGGTTTGACGCATGGTACTGACGTTTGGGCTGGAAATGCGCAATCTTTAGTCCAGGCAGGACATCCATTAAGTGAGGTCATTGCGTGTCGTGATGATATCATGACATATCTTTTAGATAAGAATTTAAAACCTTTGGATGCTTTTAAAATCATGGAGTCAGTACGTAAGGGAAAAGGTTTGACTTCTGAATGGGAAGAAGATATGAAGGCTCATAATGTACCAGATTGGTATATCGAATCCTGTAAGAAAATCAAATATATGTTCCCTAAAGCTCACGCTGTTGCTTATGTTATGATGGCAGTTCGTATTGCTTGGTATAAGGTACATGAACCTCAAAACTTCTATATCCAGTTCTTTACACATCGTTGTGATGCATATGAAATTGATACAATGTCAAAGGGCATAGAAGCTATCAGAATGAGAATGAAAGACATTCAAGACAGACAAAATTCTAGAGATACAGTAAATCCTGTAACAAATAAAGAAAAAGCTTTATTTGATACTTTAGAAGTTTGTGAAGAATTATATGCGAGAGGATATAAGATATCAAATGTTGACCTTTATAAATCACTTGCGACAGAATTTAGGAGTGATCCAGATGATGTGAAAACAATCATTCCTCCTTTTACGGTCATAGATGGTTTAGGAGCTAACGTTGCGAAATCAATAGAATCCGCAAGAAGTGAAGCTGAATTCTTGTCAAAAGAAGATCTTGAAAAAAGAACACAATTATCAGGAACACTCATCAAGAAGTTGGACTCTATGGGTGTGTTAGAAGGACTTCAAGATTTGAACCAATTATCATTATTCTAAGGAAATGTGGTATCGAAAGATATCACATTTTTTTACTATTTTTGTTGTATAATTGTTTTCAAATTTAAGAGGGGTAATATTTATGGATATGCATGCAATCTTAACAATCGTGGTTACGGTATTGATCATTGTATTTTTGATTGGAATGTTTAAAGAAGCTCGCTTTCACAAAAAGAAGAAAGCTTTACATAAAGAAGTAATAAATACTTATGGTGAACCAGCAAAGAGTCTTTATATTTCAACAAAAGTTTTTTCATTACATCAAGATACTGATATAACTGATGAAAATGATAATGTAATTTATCATTCTAAGACAAAATTTTGGACATTACATGATCGAACAGAAATTACAAACGCAAATGGTGTTTTTGTTTCTAAGATGCATAGTAAGTTATTTAGTTTTCATGAAAGACGTTATATTACTATGGCAAATGGGGTTGAGTTTCAGTTAAGTAATGAATTATGGCATATCATTAAAGATATTACTGATATTGAAGGCCTTGATTGGAAATTGGAAGGTAATATTCTTGGACTTAATTTTACGATCAAGGATGATGAAGGACATATCCTAGCATATGTTGGGCAAAAAGTATTATCTATGCATGATATGTATTCCATTGATATTTATGATGTATCAAAAGAAGCTGAAATCGTTACGATCGTTATTGGTTTGCAACATATGATGAGAGATAGAGCAGTAGCTTCTTCATCAGCAAGTAGTTCGTCTAGTAACTAAGTTTTATTTACTAGTTTAGCTAATATTTGTTAGATAATGGAGGTTATAGTATGCCTGAATTAAGTGAGAGAGTAGCGACATTTACTGATTCTGTTATTCGTAGAATGACACGCATCAGCAATCAATATGGTGCCATTAATTTATCGCAAGGTTTTCCGGATTTTGATCCACCAAAAGAAATCTTACAAAGACTTCAAGAAGTAGCTTTTGAAGGACCGCATCAATACGCAATTACTTTTGGTGCTAAGAACTTTAGAGATGCACTTGCTAAGAAACAATCGAAAGCAATTAACCATCCTATTGATCCTGATAAAGAAATCGTTGTTACTTGTGGTGGAACTGAAGCAATGATGTGTGCAATGATGACGATTTGCAATCCTGGTGATAAGGTTATGGTATTTTCACCTTTTTATGAAAACTATGGTGCTGATGCAGTATTATCTGGCGCAGAACCTATCTATATTCCACTTGTTCCACCTACATTTGATTTTGATATCGATTTGATTGAAAAGGGATTTCAAGATGGTGCAAAAGCTATCATTATATGTAATCCATCGAATCCGTGTGGCAAGGTCTTTACAAAAGAAGAACTATTAGCGATTGGTGAACTAGCAATAAAATATGATGCATTCGTTGTGACGGATGAAGTCTATGAGCATATTGTATTTAAACCATATGAACATGTTTATATGTCTTCATTACCAGGGATGTATGAACATACGATTACTTGTAATTCATTATCTAAGACATATTCTATTACTGGATGGAGACTTGGATATTTGATTGGACCTGAATATGTAATTGAAGCTGCTAAGAAAGTTCATGATTTTTTAACAGTTGGTGCTTCTGCTCCTTTACAAGAAGCAGCTGTTGTTGGTTTAGAGTTTCAACAAGAATATTATGATGAATTATTAAAAATATATACAGAGAAAAGAGATTTTTTCTGTAGTGGATTAGATAAGATAGGTCTTAAACATATCGTTCCTCAAGGAACTTACTTTGTATTGGTTGATATTTCTGATTTTTTAGCTTTAGATCAGTTTAAAGGGTATACAGATCTAGAGTTCTGTGAGTGGATGATTCAAAATGTTGGCGTTGCAGCTGTTCCGGGTTCTAGTTTCTTTAAAGAAGAAGTCAATCATTTGATTCGTTTTCATTTTGCTAGACAAAAAGAGACGTTAGAAGAAGCACTGAATAGATTACAAAAATTAACAGATTTGTTATAGGAAGAATTATTTCATTCTTCCTTTTGATTTGATTTCTTTTCATAAAGTATCAAATATTAAAGAGGTTTCTTTAGAAATTATTAGAAATGATATAATATATCCATGGATTTGAATGATAAAGCTTTTCATTTTTCTAAGAAACGAATAGAAAGTTTAGAACGATTAAATATACATGATACGAATGATTTACTTTCCTATTACCCATATCGTTATGATATCCTTTCTCTAAAACCAATATCAGATTGGAAAATCAAAGAGAAAGTTACTTTTGAATGTAAATTGATTTCTAGAGTTGTTACATTTAGAAAAGGTAGATTTACTTCTAGCACATTTGAAGTTATGCATGAAGATACTGTATTGAAAATAACGATCTTTAACCGACCATGGGCTAGTAAACTAGCATTAAATACTAGAATGACGATTACAGGTGTCTATATGGGAAATCATAAAGTTACTGCTATGAATTATGATATGAAATCTTTGGATGAACATCATTCAATTACACCTGTTTATTCATTGAAAGAAGGTATTCAACAACGAACGATCAGAGATTCAATACAGAAAGTTTATGAAGTGCTACAAAATGAAATCATAGACTATGTACCAGAAGAAATAATTCGTAAATATCGTTTATTAAGAAGAAGTGAAGCGATTCGTAGAATCCATTTTCCAGAGAATGAAAACGACACAAAACTGGCATTACGTACATTAAAGTATGAAGAATTCTTACGTTTCTTTTTAGCTATCCAAATGAATCGTAATGATGAAGGATTGACAGTTTATAAAGAACCAAAATATTTTGATATGGATCGTATCCATACAATGATTTCTTCTTTGCCATTTCCTTTAACGAAAGATCAACAAAGTACTTTAGACGATATTTTGAAAGATCTCTCTTCTTCTAAACCAATGTATCGTTTGGTACAAGGTGATGTTGGTTGTGGGAAAACTGTCGTAGCTGCGATTTCTTTATATGCATGTGCTTTAAGTGGATGCCAAAGTGCGTTATTAGCTCCAACTGAAATCTTAGCGAAACAACACTTAGATTCTTTAAAAAATATGATCCATGATGAATCTATTCGTATTGAAGTTTTATATTCAGGTCTATCGAATCAAGAAAAGAAAAGGATCTTAGAAGAATGTGAGTCTGGGGTTATCGATATATTGATTGGCACTCATGCGATTATTCAAGAAAGCGTTAAGTTTAAAAATCTTGGATATGTTGTGGCAGATGAACAACAAAGATTTGGTGTTGAACAAAGAAAAGCGTTGCGTTTAAAAGGAAATAATACAGATTTTTTATTGATGTCTGCTACTCCAATACCTAGAACACTTGCTTCAAGTATTTTTGGAGATATGGAAGTAAGTACGATTGAGACAATGCCTGTTGGTAGAAAAGAACCAATTACAACATTGATCAAAGAAAATTCGTTTCGTTCTGTTTTAAATGAAGTCATGGAGATATTAAATAGTGGTCATCAATTATATGTCATATGTGCTGCAGTAGAAGAAAATGAAGATTATAAGGCAAGAGATGTAAATCAGATGAGTGAGAATCTTTCTAAGTTATTCTATCCAAAGAAAGTTGGTATGTTGCATGGCAAGATGTCATCTGTTGAGAAACAAACCGTTATGCAAGAATTTTATGATAATGAAATTCAAGTATTGGTTTCAACAACGGTAGTTGAAGTTGGTATGAATGTTGTTAACGCAACAGGCATGATCATTTATGATGCTGATAGATTTGGTTTATCACAATTACATCAGTTAAGAGGTAGGATTCAAAGAGGAAATGAAAGAGGGAAATGTTGGTTATTAACAAATAATCAAAGTGAAGATGTCATTGAAAGATTGAATGTTTTAGTTAATAGCAATAATGGATTTGAAATCTCATATGAAGATTTACGATTAAGAGGACCAGGTGATATACTAGGTACAAGGCAATCTGGTGTTCCAGATCTTATCTTAGGGAATTTATATGAAGATACAAATATGATCAATGTTTGTAAAGAAGATGCATTAAATATCATTGAACATCCAGAAAATCCAGATTATATACGTATTTTAGAAAGCGTAAAGAAAAGAAGAGAAGAAAATAGTGAATATATTGATTAGGAGGAAACGATTTTGACAATTATTGATTGGTTAAAAAATAGAGGAATTAGTGTAAACAATTCCTCAATGATAGAACAAGCATTTATGCATAGTAGTTATGCACATGAACATAAACAGTTTCATGATAATGAGCGATTAGAATTTATGGGAGATGCAGTATTACAACTTTGGAGTTCTCGCGCAATCTGGCCTTTAAATATTTCTGAAGGTAAGATGACGCAATTGAGAGCGAAACTTGTTTGTGAGAAGGCTCTTGCGATGTATGGTAGAGATCTTCATTTGAATGATTTCTTATTGTTAGGTGTTGGTGAAGAAAAAACTGGTGGCAGAAATAAAGATGCAATTATTGCGGATGCGTTTGAAGCTTTTCTTGGTGCATTATTTTTAGATCAAGGAATGGAAGCAGTCGATAATATCCTCAATGACTGCATAACTCCTTGTTTATCTCATCCTGAAGATATTCAAACGATTCGTGATTATAAAAGTAAGTTACAAGAATTTGTACAAGCAGATAAAAAGAGAACTGTACAATATAAACTTGTTTCAGAAAAAGGTCCCGCAAATGCTCCTGAGTTTGTGATGAATTGTGTCATGGACAATATTATTTTAGGGACTGGTAAAGGTGTTTCAAAAAAGCAAGCAGAACAAAACGCTGCAAAAGATGCTTTTGAAAAAATGGCAAAATAGCCAAGGAGAAAAAATAATATGAAAATTTCTGAACTCATTTCATTCATTCATGAGGGAAAACTCAATGAAAAATTGATTGAACTTTATGGTGAACAAGCGTTAAGTGAACAAACAAAGCGTTATGAATCTATTTTGACTAGTGCGAAGGATGCTTTTGGTGATGAAGAAGCAAGGATATTCTCAGCTCCTGGTAGAACAGAAGTTGGTGGAAATCACACAGATCATCAATTGGGTAAAGTATTAGCAGCTTCCTTGAATCTTGATGTTGTAGCTTGTGTCATTCCAACAAACGATTCAATTGTTACTTATAAATCAAAAGGTTATTCTGTAAAACCTGTTGATGTATCTGACATAGAAATCAATGTGGATGAAAAGAATTCTACAGAAGCATTGATAAGAGGGGTTGCTGCAGGGTTCAATCATCGTGGATATAATGCAGGTGGTTTTAAATGTTATGCAGAAAGTGATGTCATTAATGGTGGTGGCATGTCTAGTAGTGCTGCATTTGAGGTTTTATTAGGTACGATCCAAAATGATCTTTATAATGATGGAAAAGTATCTAGTGAGGATATTGCTAAGATTGGTCAATATGCTGAAAATGTTTATTTTATGAAGGCAAGTGGTTTGTTGGATCAAATGGCTTGCTCAGTAGGCTCATTTGCTGCAATGGATTTCAAAGATCCTGAAAATCCAATTGTTGTAAAAGTTCCTTTTGATCCATCTGATTATGGATATGATTTAATCATTACGGATGTTAAAGCATCTCATGCTGATTTAAGTGATGAGTATTCTAAGGTGCCATCAGAGATGAAGGCTGCTGCTAAAGTGCTTGGTCATGAAGTATTAGGTGAAAGTACAATGGATGAATTATTATCACATGTTAAAGAAATTAGAGGAAAATGTGGTGATAGAGCTTTCTTGAGAGCTTATCATTTCTTACAAGAAACAGAAAGAGCACAAAAAGAAGCAGATGCATTACAAAATAAAGATATTGATTTATTCTTGAAATTGGTTAGGGAATCTGGACATTCATCTTGGATGTATTTGCAGAATATATCAGTTCCACAAACACCTGATTCACAAGCAGTTGCTATTGGATTAGCTTTATCTGAATCCATTATTGGAGAAGATGGTGCATATAGAGTACATGG